>JBDSBS010000467.1:0-7745 GCA_039921435.1 Planctomycetota bacterium
AGTGGGCAGCGACCGACGTCGAGTATCGCGCCAACATCTTCTTCAAGGCGGCGCAGCTGATGCGCGAGCGCAAGCACCTCTTCTCGGCGCTGCTGTGCTACGAAGTCGGCAAGTCGTGGGCCGAAGCCGATGGCGACACCGCCGAGGCGATCGACTTCCTCGACTACTACGCCGGCCAGATGCTGCGCATGGCGCAGCCGCAACCCGTGACGCCGGCGCCCGGTGAGAAGAACCAGATGATCTACATCCCACTCGGGGTGGGCGCGGTCATCCCACCGTGGAACTTCCCCCTCGCGATCATGGCCGGCATGACCTCGGCGGCGCTGCTGGCCGGCAACACGGTCGTGCTCAAGCCCGCGAGCCAGTCGCCGGCGACGGCCGCCATGTGGGTCGACCTCATGCACGAATGCGGCCTGCCCAAGCACGTGCTCAACTTCATCACCGGGCCTGGCTCGACGGTCGGCGCCGCCATGGTGCAGCACAAGCTGACGCGCTTTGTGACCTTCACGGGCAGCCGCGACGTCGGCCTCGGCATCTTCGAAACGGCGTCCAAGACCCAGCCCGGCCAGATCTGGATGAAGCGCCTCGTCGCCGAGATGGGCGGCAAGGACAGCATCCTCGTCGACAAGGAATGCGACCTCGACAAGGCCGTCGACGCCGTGGTCGGTTCGGCGTTCGGCTACCAGGGCCAAAAGTGCTCGGCCTGCAGCCGCGCCATCGTGCACCAGGACGTCTACGACGAGTTCTGTAAGCGCATCGCACCCAAGGTCGCCGCCATCAAGATGGGCCACCCCAGCGAGCGCACCAACTACATGGGGCCGATGGTCGACGGTGCTGCCAAACGCAAGACGCTCGAGTACATCGCGGCCGGCAAGAAGGAGAGCAAGCTGCTCTGCGGCGGCGGCGAGGGCCCCAAGACGGGCTACTACATCGAACCGACGGTGTTCGTCGACGTGAAGCCGGACGCGAAGATCTCGCTCGAGGAGATCTTTGGCCCCGTGCTCGCGGTCATCAAGGTAAAGGACTTCGAAGAAGGCCTCGCCGTCGTCAACAACACCGAGTACGGCCTGACGGGATCGATCTTCACGACCAACGAGAAGCACAAGCAGGAAGCGCGTCGCCGCTTCCACGTCGGCAACTTCTACATCAACCGCAAGTGCACTGGTGCGCTCGTGGGCGCGCACCCGTTCGGCGGCTTCAACATGTCGGGCACCGACAGCAAGGCCGGCGGACCCGACTATCTGCTGCAGTTCCTGCAGGCGAAAACGATCAGCGAGACGATCGGCTGATGCCGGGCCGCGGCGTCGCGGTGTGGTTCGCCGCGCTGCTGCTCGCGGCCACGATGCCTGCGTTGGCACAGGATCGACGGCCGCTGGTCGGGGTCGTGCGCGTGCCCGACGGTGCGCCGCTCGCGGATGCAGAGGTGAAGTTCGCGTACGTTCCCCGCGCCTTCGAAGGCGAAGTCGCAGCCGACGCGCCGATCGCGGTGACTGACGCAAGCGGACGGTTCCGCATCGACCTGTTGCCGTGCGCCATCTATCGGGCTTGGGCCGTTGGCCCTGCCGACGCCCAGGGTGTTCGCTACATCAGTGCGATTCACCTGACGACGAGCGAGCCAACGCTCGAACTGCGCGCCACCCATCGTGTGCCGTCGAGGACTCTCCAAGTCGACGGCCTCGCAGCCTGGCAAGACGTGTCACAACTGCGTGTGCGCTTCCTGCCGGCAGGCATGCATCTGCCAGACCTCGAACTCGCGCTCGATGCCGACGGCAGGACCTCGGTACCGCCCTTGCCGATGCCCGACAAACACTCGTTGCCAGGCCTCGTGCTGCAGTTGCTCGACCCGAGAGGTGAGGTACTGGCTGCGCAGCTGCAGAACCCGCATGACGACGCTTGGCAGTGGACCGTGCCAGCCCCCGAGGAGGTCCGGTTTCGAGTCGTCGATGCGCGCGGCGAGCCGCTGGCCGATACGACCATTCGCCAACTGACGAGCTGGATTGACTACACCGAGAATGGCATGGCTTCGGATCCCCCGGCTCGCCTCGACTGGCGCGTACTCGGACTCACCGGTGCCGATGGCACTTTGCGCGCCAACGCCGCCAGGCGTGTGGCAACCAAGGGTCAAGCGCCGGAACACAACCTGCTGTTCACGGCACACAAGAAAGCACGGCAACTGTGGCTTTCGGGCTTCCGCGCGCAGCCCGATGCCGGCGCCCCGCCGGCAGGCGACGCCAACGAGCAACTCATCGTGCTCGAGCCAGCAACGCCGTTCGTCGGGTCACTGGAAGCAACCGACCAAGCCGTCGTCAGGCAACAGCGAATCCGCGTCGTCGCCAACACCGATCTGCTCACGCTCGGCTGGACCATCACGACTGACGACGACGGTCGCTTCGTCGTCGAAGAGTTACCTCGGGATCTCGATCCCAGCCTGATTCTCGCCCCTTCACCAAGGCTGCGGCACCTGCTGCCAGAGACGCTACGTCGCGCGTCGCCGCCTCAGCCCGTCGCGCTGCACCCGATCCATTTGCCGGCAGAACCCGCGCGTATCGACTTGCGCGGCATGTGGACACTGCAGCTTCAGATCCTCGACACGAGCCATGGACCAGCGCAAGGCGCGCAGGTCGCCCTCTGCAGCGACGGATGGATGGGCCAACACGCCTGGCAAGCGACTCCTGACGCCGCGGGGCGACTGGCCGTACTCGCAGATCCGGGCCCATGGTTCGTGTTCGCCTATGAAGGCTCCTGCGCCGCCTGGACGTGGGTGCGCGAGCAACCCGGCGCCGCGATCCAGTTGACGCTGCAGCCGCTGCCGCAAGTACGCGGGCAAGTTGTGGACGAGCGGGGCAAGGCGGTCGCCGGCGCCCGGCTCGAGATGCGCGATGGCTCGTACGTTTCGCACCGCAACGCCCTCGATCCAGCCCTCGACGACATCGCGAGCGGGCGCAACCAGGCATGGATCGAGGCCTGCACGACGAATGAACGCGGCGAATTCGCCTGCTCGTTCCTCGACTGCCCCGGGTACGAGTTCCGCGCCGCCTTCCGCCACGGAACGATGAGCTCCGAAGAGTTCGCCCTGCGCGGCGACGGCGAGCCCATGATCTGCATGGTTCGGTGACAGTCTCCGGCCGCGAGACTCGCGTCGACGACGGATGGGCGGCACGATCCGCATGTGGATCGCCGCCCCTTCCTGCTCGAACATCAGCGCCTGCTGCGCCTCGAACGCGACGCCGAGATCGCCGAGGCCGAACGGTTGTTGCAGCAGCGCAGCGATCTCGAACTGCAAGCGCGCGGCGTGAGCCTCTTGCGCCTCGAGGTGGTCGACCTCGAGCCGGGCTTCGGCGGCCGCCTGCACGCGGTCCTGCGGCCGAGCCGCGGCGATGGCCTGCCGGCGCACCGATTTGCTCCTGGCGACGTGGTTGCCGTTCGCACCTCGCGCGACGCCGCGCCGATCACGACCGCGGTGCTCGTGCGTGTGCGCGGCGACCAGGTCACGATTGCGCTCGACGACGAAGAGGCCGACTTGCCGACACTCGTGCGACTCGACCGCATGGCGACCGACGTCACGTACAAGCGGCTCGACGCGGCGCTGCGCGAACTCGAGCACGAACGCAAGGGCGAGGAGGCACGCTACCTCGACGTGCTGTTCGCCGAACGCGAACCGGAGATCGGCATCAAGCCCACAGCCGACAGCATGCAGTGGTTCGATGCGGCACTCGACGCTTCGCAGCGCGAGGCGATCGTGCTGGCGCTGCAAGCCGAGCACATCGCGCTGATCCACGGCCCACCGGGCACCGGCAAGACGACCGCCGTCGTCGAGTTCATTCGCCAGGCCGTCGCCCGCGGGGAACGCATCCTCGCTTGCGCGCCGTCGAACGTCGCGGTCGACAACCTCGCCGAACGACTGCTGCGCGCCGGGCTGCGCATCGTGCGACTCGGCCATCCGGCGCGCGTGCAAGAAGCCGTGCGCGATGTGTCGCTGGCGAGTCTCGTGCAGGACGCGCCTGAGCAGAAACTCATGCGTTCGGTGCGCCACGAAGTCGACCAAGGCCTGCGCAAGGTGCACCGCGCCAAGACGCGCAACGACCGCTGGGCCGCGCGCAACGAAGTACGGGCCCTGCGCCGCGAACTGCGCCAGATCGAGAGTGCGGTCACGCGCGGCCTCGTCGACGGCGCCGAAGTCGTGCTCGCAACGACGACCGGCGCCGCCGACCAACTGCTGCTCGAGAAGCCGTTCGATCGCGTCGTCATCGACGAAGCGGCCCAGGCGCTCGAAGCCGCGTGCTGGATCCCGCTGCAGCGCGGCAAGCGCGCTGTGCTCGCCGGCGATCACCGGCAACTGCCGCCGACGATCCACAGCGAGGCGGCTGCACGCGGCGGGCTCGCGTTCACGCTGTTCGAACGACTCGCCGAATCGCCGATGGCCGCGACGATCGCGCGCATGCTGACCGTGCAGTACCGCATGCACGAACGCATCATGGCATGGTCCGCCGAACACTTCTACGGCGGCAAGGTGGTAGCACACGCGAGCGTGAAGCAGCACCTGCTCACCGACCTGCCCGATGTCGCGACGACCGAATGGACCAGCGAAGCGCTGTGCTTCGTCGACACCGCCGGCTGCGGCCACGACGAGACCGAAGGCGACGACGAAGGCAGCAAGAGCAACCCCGGCGAGGCCGACCTCGTCGTGCGTATCGTGACCGCGCTGCGCGAGGCGGGCGTGCCAGGCTCGGCGATCGCCGTGATCACGCCGTACAACGCCCAGGTGCAATTGCTGCGCACGCGCCTCTCGACCGACGACGGCCTCGAAATCGGCACGGTCGACGGCCTGCAAGGGCGCGAGAAGGAAGCCGTCGTCGTCTCGCTCGTGCGCAGCAACGAGGCCGGCCAGGTCGGCTTCCTCGCCGAACTGCGCCGCCTCAACGTCGCCCTGACGCGCGCCCGGCGACACCTCACGGTCATCGGCGACAGCGCCACGCTCGCACACGACCGCGACCTGTGTGCGCTCGTCGATCACTGGCAACAGCACGCCTGTTACCGCAGCGCGTTCGAACTCGGGGCGAACTGACCGGTCGCGTCACGGCAAGCGGCGGAGGGGGCTCTTGTCGACCTTGCCGATCGCCGATACGTAGACCCACATGAAGACGACCGTGGAGATTGCCGAGGCCCTGCTCCAGCAGGCCAAGGCCGTCGCGCACAAGGAACGCACGACACTTCGTGCTCTCTTCGAGGAAGGACTGCGCTGGGCACTCGACAAGCGCAGGCGCAAGACGACCTTCAAGCTCAAGGATGGCAGCGTGCCTGGCAAGGGCGTGCAGCCAGGCGTGAGCGAGGGTGATTGGACCTCCATTCGCGATGCGATCTACACGGGTCGCGGCTCGTGATCGAGGTCGACACGAACCTGCTGGTCTACGCCCACCGTCGCGACTCGGCATGGCACGAACCCGCCAGTAACGCACTCGCAGAGCTGGCGGAGGGCCGACCCACCTGGGCCATCCCTTGGCCCTGCTTGCACGAGTTCCTGGCGATCGTCACACAGCCAAAGATCTACTCCCCAGCCTCGACGACAGCGCGAGCGATGGCTCAGGTCGATCTTTGGCTCGAATCACCGACCGTCGTCGTACTCGCCGAGGGAAGAACACATTGGTCGATGCTGCGTTCGACCATCGAGGGTGGTCGGGTCAAGGGTCCGCAGATTCACGATGCTCGCATCGCCGCACTCTGTGCTCAGCACGGCGTACGCGAACTGTGGACGGCGGATCGAGACTTCACGAGGTTCGCGCCCCTTCGCACGCGCAATCCCCTGGTTGGTTGAATCGGGGTTGGTTGAATCGGGGTTGGTTGAATCGGGTTTTTGAATCACGGTTGGCTGAACCGCGACTGGCCAAACCCCCTGAACCCGACGGTCACTTGGCCTGTTTCGCCGCAGGCTCAGGCCCGAACAAAGCCACCGCGCAGCTCGCATGGTCGAACATCTTCGCGTGGTCGTGCTCGACACCAGGCGCTTCGACGAGCTGCCATGCGAACGGCCAGCCGCGTTCGGCCGCCAGCGTCTTGCCACTCCAATACAGCGCGAGCCCCCGCTGATGCCGACCGCCGCCCTGTTGCATCGCGGCCGGACTCTTGTCGAAGTAGTCGTCGGCGTGGTCGTCGGCCGTGCCAAGGTAGAGCGTCAGCGGCGCTGCGAGGTAGGCACGCAGGCGGTCGTCGTTGGCGAGTTCGGGCGGCAGGCCGCCAAAGCCGTAGCCGAACTTCAGATCCATCGTCGGGAACAGAGCACTGCCGGGATTGGCTGCAACAAGCCGCACGGCGCCGGTGTCCTGGAACGCACTCATGCGCATCACGAACTGCCCGCCGGCCGAGTGGCCGATCACGTAGAGCTGAGCCTTCGGCTTGCTCGTGCGCTCGCGCATCGCCGCCGCCAGCTCCGGAATGCGCGCGTAGGTCCATTCATGGAGCGGCGCTGCCGTACCGTCGTCGCGTTGGATGCCGCCGCGCTGATAGGCACGGCTCGGGAAACGCTCGGCGTCGAACTTCGGCGCCACGAGCAGCGCATCGAAACGGTCCCCCATCGACACAGCGTCGTCGCGGTACTCGTCCGCGTTGCGCAGCACGCCGTGCAGCACGAACAGCAGGCGCTCGCCGGACCACTTCTCGGGTCGGTAGGTGAAGACCTGTAGCTCGACCCTGCCGCGCTCGACACTGCCGAGTGCGACCTGCAGCGTCGCTTTGCCAATCGGCACATCGGTGCTGTCCGGCGCGGCTTGGGCGGGCAGCAGGACAGTGAAGAGCAACGGTAACAGGCGCGGAATCATCGCCAGCAATGCTAAACCTCGGCTTGCGCACTGGCCACGGCCGCGCAATCGCGCGGCACCAATCGAGTGAACCGGCGCACCTTCAGTTCGTTGGCCGAGCACGCCAGTCCCGCTTCTTTCGACACCAACCCGAGCAGCCATGGTCCATCGCCCCTTCGCGTCGTTCCTCTTCGTGCTCGTCAGTGCGACCGCCCAGGCGGCCCCCGCCGGCAAGGCGCCGAAGCTGCCCCGACTGCTGCAACTGGGACCGATGCCGACTGTGTCCGTGAGCCTGACCCAGCTCGCCGATGGCAGTCTGCTCGGCAGCGATGGCAAGGTGGTCACAACCACCGAGATCGAAAGAGCCGTGCCCACCGGCACCACCGAACTCGTGCTGCACGTGGATCGCAGCACGACTGCCAGCGCGATCACCGCATTGCTCGACGCGGCCCGCGCCCGCGGTGTGGGCACCGTGCACTTCGCGGCGACGCTGCCCGACGGCACCGCCGGCGCATTCTCGTTGACGCTGCCCGAAACCGACGAAGCGGCTTCGACGATCACCGTGCATCTTCACCGCGAGCGCGCCGGCGTGCCGCCCTCGAGCCTCACTCCGATCCTGCGTCGCATGCACGAAGGCTTCGCGAAGAACGCGAAGGTGCGGTTCGTCCTCGGTGTCGAACCACCCGAAGATGCCACGTGCGAGCAGCTGCTGCACACACTGACAGCCGTCGCCGCGGCCGGCGTGCAAGCAGTTGTCGTGCGCAACGTACCCGCCGCCTCGCCCATCGAAGATGCGGCGCGCGCCGGCCTCGGCGCCCTGTCCCGCGAGGCGGCGCCCGCGCGCGACGGAGCGCTCGCGATGGACCTCGGCCCAACGCCGCAGATCCAGGTGCAGGGCGTCGCACTGCCGCAGCCCCAGCCGCGCGTGCAGGCGACCCCGTTCGGTTGCCTGCT
>JBDSBS010000468.1:0-8925 GCA_039921435.1 Planctomycetota bacterium
GAACACACTGTCGGTTAGTCTTGCTCATCCGAGAGGAGGCGCCTTTGGCACCTTGGTGGCTTCGCAACCCCAGGTACGTTGGTCCTCCTCTCGAACTTCAATCTGCTCGTGAATTATCCGGGCTAGGGGCCGCGGCAGCGCCTAGCTCGACCGAGGCCGCACCATGCCCGCGAAGCCGAACTTCGCGTGCAGCACCTGGAAGAACTGCGCCGTGCCGAGGCCCAGATGCCGGAACCGCGTCGCCGCGGGCCGCAAGATCACGCGGCCGCCGACGGGCACCTGCATCTGCACCTGGCCGTCGATCAGGCAGTGCGCGTACTTCTTGCTGCCGACCTCGAGGACCTCGATCTCGATGCCTTCCCCCACCGGCAGCACGAGCGGACGCGCGCTGAGCGTGTGCGAGGCCAGCGGCGTCAGCACGAGCGCATCCAGATCGGGCGCCAGCACCGGTCCGCCAGCCGCCATCGAGTACGCGGTCGAACCGGCCGCCGTCGCCGTGATGAGGCCATCGCCGCGGTAGGTCGCCAGCTCCGTGGTGCCGCGGAACGCGCGCAGGATGATCATGCCGCCGACGGCCGCGCGGCTGACCACGACGTCGTTGATGCCGAGCACGGGTTCGGTGGTGACGCCGTCGAGCCCCACCATCGAACACTTGAACATGAACCGCTGCTCTTCGTGCAGCTCGCCCGCGAGCAGCAGGTCGAGCGCCTGTTGCGTGTGTTCGTACTCGAACGCCGTCAAGAATCCGAGCCGACCGCGGTTGATACCCAGTGTGGGCCGCTGGTGGTCTCCCATGCGCCGCGCGGTCGCCAACAGCGAACCGTCGCCGCCGAAGACGACGATGCAATCCGCCTGCCGATCCTCGAGCGACGAATCGCGGTCCATGACGATCTCGACCTCGCAACCGCGCCCGGCGAGCCACGTGGCGTGGTGCTGCACCACCGCCTTCGAACCGCCCTTGCGTTCGTCGCCGACGAGCAGCAGGCGCTTCCCGACCGGCTTGGACATGGTGGGCTCAGAGAGTGAAAAACAATCGGTTTCGAACTCTCTGCGTGGCCGCGAGGGCGGCCACAGGCGCGATTCTAAGAGGCTGTATCATGTTTCGCTCTCAGCCTCTCAGCGCACCGTGGCCGTCTTCTCGGCGAGGAAGCGCTCGGCTACGTGGGCCGCCGTCAGACCGCAGTACTCGAGCACCTGGTTTCGGCTCATGTGCTCGAGGATCTCGTCGGGCACACCCATCACCTGGACCTGGGCGCGCACCGGGCCGTGGGCCGCGACACACTCGAGCACGGTGCTGCCGAAGCCGCCGACGCGAGAGTGGTCCTCCAGCGTAACCACGCGATCGTGGCGGTCGCAGAGGGACAGCACACCCTGTTCGTCTAGTGGCTTGCAGAACCGCGCGTTGATCACTTCGATGTGCACGCCGCGCTTATCGAGCAGCGCCGCGGCTTCGAGTGCGGTCTGCACCATGTGACCGTAGGCGAGCACCGCGCCGTCAGGACCTTGTCGCATGACTTCCATGCGGCCCAACTGCAGCGGCTCGCTGCGCCCGTGCCAGCCGAGCAGCTCGTGCACACCCGGTGCATTGCCGCGTGCGTATCGCAGGCCACTGGGCCCCGGCAGGTTCAGCGCGAACTGCAGCATCTCGTGCAGCTCGGGCCCGTCCTTGGGCGCCATCAGCACTATGCCCGGCAAGCAGCGCAGGTAGGAGAGGTCGTAGAGGCCGTTGTGTGTCGCGCCATCTTCGCCGACGAGGCCACCGCGGTCCATCGCGAAGACGACCGGCAAGCGCTGCAGGATCACTTCCTGGAAGACCTGGTCGTAACCGCGCTGCAAGAACGTCGAGTAGATGGCGCAGACGGGGCGCATGCCGCTCGTCGCCATGCCCGAGGCCATCGCCACGGCATGCTGCTCGGCGATGCCAGCATCGACGAAGCGGTCCGGGAACTTGTCGCGGAACTCCATGAGCCCGGTGCCATCCGGCATCGCGGCCGTGATCGCGATCACGCGCGGATCCTTCTCGGCAAGCTGCTGCATGCCTTCGCCAAACCACTCCGTCCACGAGCGGCCGGGCTTGGTGATGGGCACCACGGGCTGCAGCAAGCACGGTTCGACGGGCACCTTCTCGGGCTTCTTCTTGGTCGCCTGCGGCTTGGCCGCGTGCGCGCGGTCGTAGCGATCCTCGCTGCCTGGCACGCCCTTGCCCTTCTCGGTCAGCACGTGCAGCAGCACGACGCCATCGAGCTTCTTGACAGAGTTGAGCGCATCGAGCACCTGGTGCACGTCGTGGCCGTCGATCGGTCCGAAGTAGCGGAAGCCGAGCTCTTCGAAGAGATGCCCAGGCACGACCATGCTCTTCAACATCTCGGCCGTGTCGCCGAGCTTCTGGTCGAGATCCTTGCCGACCACCGGGATCGACTGGATCAGATGGTGCATCGCCTCTTTGGCGCGGTTGTAGAGCGAGCCCGAACGCAGCTTGTTGAGATGGCGCGACAGAGCGCCGACAGTCTTGGCGATCGACCAGCGGTTGTCGTTGAGGATGACGAGCAGGCGGTCCTTCTCGAGCGAGCCGCCGTGGTTGAGCGCTTCGAACGCCACCCCGCAGCCCATCGCCGCATCGCCGACGACGGCAACCGAGTGACGCGGGTTGCCCTGCATGCGGTCGCCCATCGCGATGCCGAGCGCCGCCGAAGCGGCCGTGCCCGCATGGCCCATCAAGTACACATCGTACGGCGACTCCCACTTGTTGGAGAAGCCGCTGAGGCCGCCCTTCTGCCGCAGCGTGTGGAACCGCGCCTTACGTTCGGTCAGCAACTTGTGCGGGTAGCACTGGTGACCGACGTCCCAGACCAGGCGGTCGTTGGCAAAGTCGAACAGGTAGTGCAGCGCCACCGTCAGCTCGACGACGCCCATGCCCGAGCCGAGGTGCCCGCCGGTCACCGTGACGGTGTCGAGGATTACCTTGCGCAGTTCGGCGCAGAGCGCCGGCAGTTGCTCGCGCGGGATCTTCTTGAGGTCTGTCGGGTTGTCGACCTGGTCGAAGAGAGGGGTCGGCGACGGTTGGTTCAAGGCCTGCTCCACGGCAGCAGTCGAAGGATCGAAAGGGCCGCGGCACGGCTGAGCAAACCTCAGCGGCGGCGTTCCACGGCGTAAAACGCCACATCTTGCAGCAGGGTGCGGGCCGCGTCCAGCGCGGCAACAGGAACCCCGCGCCAGGCAGCAACCTCCGTCGCCACGGCATCGGCGAGACCGGCGGCCTGCGCAGCGAGCCCCCGGGCCGTGGCGAGGCTCTGTGGCAGCCCTACCATGGCCGGCCAGGTCAGCTTGCCGAGCGCGACGTCGGCCAAGGGGTTCTTGCCGAGTTCGGCCGCGGTGCCGGTCAGATCGAGGCAATCGTCGGCGATCTGGAACGCCCGGCCGAGCAGGTCGCCAAAGCGTCGCAGCGGCTCGAGCACGCCGCTGGCCAGTTGCGTGCCCCCCGCCGCGGCATGCGCGCCGACCAGCAGCGAGGCTGTGATGAGGGCGCCCGTCTTGTGGTCGTGGATCCACTGCACCCGAGCCAGCGTGTGCTGGCTCGGGTCGCCTTCGGCGGCGAGGTCTTCGACCTGCCCTCCGACCATGCCGCGGCTGCCGGCCGCGCGAGCGAGTTCGGCGACCGCGGCTGCACCGGCACTGGCCGCACCTTCGAAGGCCAACGTCAGCAGCGCATCACCGGCGAGCAACGCCGTGGCTTCGCCGTGCACCTTGTGGCAGGTGGGCCGCCCGCGCCGCAGGTCGTCGTCGTCCATGCACGGCAGGTCGTCGTGCACGAGGCTGTAGGTGTGCAGACATTCGAGCGCGGCGGCCGCGCGCAGTGCCAACGCGGGGTCACCGCCGACCGCGCGGCAGCCGAGCAGCACCAGCATCGGCCGCAGGCGCTTGCCGCCCGGAAACAGCGCGTAGTGCATCGCCTCATGCAAGCGCGACGGCGGCGCGCTGGCGGCGGGCAGCAGCTCGAGCAGGGCCCGCTCGATCGACGGCGCCCACTCCTGCGCAAACGCGGCGAAGGCGCCAGGCGGAGAGGCGCCCGGCGGAGAGGGGCCCGGCGGAGCCGGCTGCGTCACTTGGTAACGACCATGCCGAACATGGCATCGGTCGCCTGCTTGGGTGTCACACGGGGTAGCAGCATGCGGTAGCCCTCGCCCGTGATGGTGGACTCGCCGGCCTCGCCGTGCAAGACACCGTCCGACAACAGCAGCGACACGACGCCTGCGCGCGCATCGACTTCGACCGCGAGGCGCGCACAGTAGGCACTCGACAGGAGCCGAAACTTGTCGTCGGTGCCGACGATCTCGGCCGTCAGGAAGTAGCCGTCCTGCATGCCGCGGAAACGTGTGACCCGCAGCAATTGATGCGTGCCCGCTGCTGCCAGCAGATGATCGAAGCGCTCGAGCCACTGGCGCTGCGTCGACAGGTCGACGTCGGTCGGCGCCCTGTGGCGACCGCTCGGCTCGGGCTCGGGATACGCTCCCTCGGCGCGCACGAGGAACGGCAACCGCTCTTCGAACCGATGCCCGTCGACGGGCGCGAACACGATGGGCCAGCCTTCCTCGGGCAACGCGGTGAACGCCCCATCGATCGCGCGCTGGCCTTCGAAGAAGCGCAGCACGAGGCGGCCAGCGCCGCGGTCGAGTTCGGCCGTCATGCGCGCCGCCTTCACGAACGTGGTCCCGAGCCCGTCGGCGTGCCCGTTCAGCATCTCGACCTCGTGCAGCCCCTCGGCGTCGAGTTGGCACGCCTTTAGGAAGCGCTGGCCCATGTAGCCCTCGCGGCGCAAACACTCGTGCAGCGCCTGCAGGCAGGCGCGCACGCCTTCCGGCATGGGTGTCAGGTCGAGCGCCGCCGCTTCCTTGGCCGCCGCGGCAGCCTCGACCACCTGTTCGTTGCGCTCCTTCAACGCGTCCGACATCGCCTGCAGTTGGGCCTGGCCCGCCGCGGCTTGCACTTCGAGTCGGGCGAGGGCGTCGGCACTATCCGCTCCGGCCGCCCGCGCGGCCGCTGCCGCTGCCAAACCTTCGCCGGCCGCTTGCCGGGCGGTCTGCACCTCTTGACGGGCCTTCTGCGACTCTGAACGGGCCAGCCGCGCATCGACCTCGAGGCGACCGGCCAACTCCGCGAGCCGGCGCGTCTCGTAGACGAGGAACGCCAGCAGCACGGTCACCGCGACGCACGAGCAATACAACAACCAACGACGCATGAGGGCGCGCACTCGGACGGGCCAGGGCCGGCAAGCTTCCCGGCGGTTTCTCGAGAGCAGTCAAGAGAACCGCCGGCGCTTCGCCGCACTCACCAGGGCAGATTCTTGTTCTTGTTGTACCAGGTCTGCCACTCGCGGAAGGTCTCGAGCTTCTTCTGTCGCGTCAGCTTGCTGAGCGTCGTGTGCCACTTGTCCTGCAGAGCAGCGAGGCGGTTCTGTGCATTCTGCGCCTCGATGTTGGACGACCCCATCTGCGACGCCTCCTCTGCTAGCGAACCGTACTTGGACATCAGCTCCTCGACGATGTCCTTGCGGACCGGCTCCTTCGACTCCTCGAAGTTGCCGAGAGCGTCGCCAGCCGCGGCCTGCAGTGCTGCCTCGGTATCCGTGCGCGCTCTCTTGCAGAGCCACTTGACCATCGACTCGTCCTTGGTGTGGCCCAGGTACTTGAGCAGTTGTTCGCGCAAGGGCACCCACTCCTTGCTGTCCTTGAACCGCTTCGACTCGAAGGCCTTCTGCAGGCTCTTGGCGCCATCGGCACCGCAGTAGCCCAGCGCCGCTGCGGCCCCGTAGTAGAGCTTCATGTTGTCGGGCGGCCGCACCTTCCCCATCATGAAGACCCCATCGAGGGCCTTGGTGACCTCCTTCTCGTCCTTCGGATCGACGCCGGCTTGCAGCTTCATGTGCAGCTCGTCGATGAGCTTGACCCCCTCGTCGTCGCGGGCACACTTCCGGTCGAGCACAACCTCCTTGAGGGTCGCGATCTTCTCGGCAACCTCCTTGTCGGGGCCCGGGGTGGGCTTTGGATCCTGCGGCAGGCGCGACGCTGGCAGCGATGCCAGCACCGCTGCCAGGGCAAAGAGTCGGACGATCAGCGAACGGGTCATGGGCTACCTCTTTGGTGTTTCGGCACACGACGCCCCGCGGGTGGAACCGCTCCCGCGGCAGCAAACCAGAACCAACATGCTAGCAAGTACTGCGCCGGCACCAGCGTGGGGCACCACCGAACTTCGCCCTACCAGCCCCGTGGCATGGTCGCAGCGCGTGTGGCTACCGAAACCTGCAGCAAGAAAGCGTCACCGCACGCGTGCCAGCAACCGGCGGCCCGCCCGCCGCACCAGATCGAAATCGAGTTCGTGCCACCGGCAGGGCAGGCTTGCCGCGTCGGACACGCCCATCGCGCGCAGTTCGTCCACCAGTTCGCGCCCGAGCCTGCCAAACCCGCCGTGGTGCGGTGACTCGCGATCTGGTTCGGCCATAAAGTCGGCGATGTGGGCCAGCACCAGCTCGGTGTGCGGCGACACCACCAGAGTCGCCAGCTCGGCGCGCCGTTCCATCTCGGCTTCGATCGCCGACGGCGACAGCGCAAACTGCAACAACAGGCCAAGACCGCGCCACAGGTTGCTCTCGACCGGCAGGTAGTGGAACGAGTCGACGAGGTGCTGCCGCTCGTGGTGCCGGATCGTGTCCAATACTGCGGCGTCGAGGTCGGTGTCCTGCACCGGCGACAGCACGCTCAGGCGCCAGGCAGCGTCGAGCGGATCGTAACCCGCGCTCTGCGGCAGCGGATCGCGCAGCAGAACATGGCCGTCCTCGGCAGCGATCCGGCGCCGGTCGGCGACGCCGCGCGCCCATTCGCGCACCGCATCGAAATCGATCAGGTAGTGGTTCAGCAGCGCGACGCCCGCCAGATCGCCCCCCAACGCGCCAGCGATCGCCCGCACGTCGCGGTCCATCGCGACCACTTCGAAGCAGCGCCCCGGCAGCGCCAGATCGTTCGATTCCGGCAATTCCGTCAGCGACAGACGCGTCAACAACATGCCCTCGGCAATGCCGCCGCTGCGGCGACCCAGCACGAAGTGTCGGTTGTAGCGGTCGAAGTGCTCGGACAGCCCGCCTGTGAAGGGATCGAGCATCTCGCCGACCATCGGCACCGAGAACATCTTGGGCTCACCGATGACGTCGCGCCCTAAGACCTGCAGCGACAGCGCCCGCAGGCGCTCAAGCACGGTCGAAAGCCCTGCTGCATCGGCGGTCTGATAGCCCTGGTAGAGCAACCGCCGCACACCGCCTTCGAACGCGAGCTCCCGACGCACTTCGTCGCGCAGTGCCAACACGCGCACACTGGCATCCGGCCAACGCCGCACCACCAGCTCGGCCAGCAACTCGACCTCGGCAAGCCAGCCCACCGAGCGCAGCGCTTCGAGCAGCGCCACCGCCTGGTCGGTCGAGGCCAACGCATCACCTTCGTGCCAGGGCCCCTGCAGCAGGCACAGCCAACGGCCGCGCAGCAAGTTGGGCTCGGCGGAGACGAGACGCAGAGGCACATCGGTGCGAACCATCGCGAGGAACTGCGCCTCGTCACCGAGGCCGAGCACCAGGCGCCGCTGCAGCCGCCGCAGCGCCGGTTGGCGCGCGGTCACTCGAGTGGCGCCGAGCAGTGCTTCTACTGCTTGCGGCTGGGAACAGCGCTGCAGCAACTGCGCCAACACGGGCGCGCCATCACCGGAACCGAATTGGCCGAAGCGCTCGCTGTCTTCGCGCAACACGTCGAGAACCTGCACCGCCTGGTCGTCGCTCGCCCCCGCGTGCAGCCAATTGGCGACGAGCGACTGCACGCCCGGATCGAAGGGGCGTTGCCGCAGCGCTGCGAGCAGCTCCGTCCAAGCGTGCGCCCGGTCTTCGCGCCCGAGCCAGCACTGAGCGAGGCCGAGGTGGCCTATGCCGGGCACCCGGGGTTCGCCCTTCAAGGCCTCGTAGATCTCCATCGCCTTGTCGTAGCGCGCGGTTTCGCGCAACAAGGCCGCGTAGGCGATGCCGACCAGCGGGTGCTCGCCGCTGGCGCGATACAGCCGTTGGTAGATTGCTTGCGACCGCCCCGGGTCGGTTCGCCGCAGCGTGTGCGCCAAGGCCAGCCACGGCCACATAGAGTCGGGCTGCAGCTCGGCCGCCTTCGCGAAGTGGCGCAGCTTTTGGTCCTGATCGGGCACGATGCGGCCCGACAGGTAGAGGGCCAGGCAGTCGTCGCCGTTCTGCTCGAGAGCGCGTTCGGCCTCGTACCACAACAGGCCGCGCCGCCCGCGGTCGCGCAGGATGTCCTGGCGCAAGCGATTGGCATCGACGTGACGGGGGTGTGATGCCAACACATCGTCGAGCATCGTCGCTGCCCGCCGCGGCTCCCCGCGCTCGAGCAGGCTGCGCGCGTTCATCACGACGACGTCCGCCGGCGCCTGGGTCCACGGCAGATCTGCGATCGATGCCGGTGGCAGTCCGGGCGAGAAGGTGCTGCACGCTGCCGCTGTCATGCCGAGGAGCAGCAGGGCAGAACGGGTACGTCGCATGCGCCAGTGATACGCGCCGCAGCGACCGCCGTCGAGTTCGCGCGCCGCAGACCAGTGCGGTTCTCGCGCAGCGGCGGCGATCCGGCGGAGCTACCGCGAAGGAAGGCACTCCCGCGGTGTTGCGTGGCACCGCGGGCGCCCGACCTCCGGCCTCCATCCCCATGGACGCCAAAGGTACTCACCTGCCGACCGCCGAGCCCCCACTCTGCGATCGTCAGCGCACAGACCCCCTGATCCCGCACGGTCTGCGCAACGCCGCACTCGTCTCCCCTGACAACCTCACGGCGCGCACCGGCAAGATCGGCGTCAGACGCACCGTTCTTGATGGCCTGGCCCAAGGCCCGGTGG
>JBDSBS010000469.1:0-9582 GCA_039921435.1 Planctomycetota bacterium
GAGCCGGGTGTCGTGCAGCATGTCGAGGCCGATCGCGGTGACGACCTCGATCGCGGCCGACGACGAAAGTCCCGACGCGATCGGCAGGTCGCCGCCGAAGACGACTTCGAACCCGCGGCCGAGCCCCGTGCGCTGATGAAAGCCGTGCCAGACGCCAATCGGGTAGTTGGCCCATACCCAATCGGCTCGCGCCCGGCCCTGTACGTCCGCGCCGTCGATGTCGACCGCCAGATCGAGGTCCAGGCTGCGCAGACGCAGCCGCGAATCGGCGCGCAAGCGCATCGCCGCGTAGATGCCGCGATCGACGGCCATCGGCAGCACATCGCCGCCGTTGTAGTCGAGGTGCGCGCCGACGAGGTTGATGCGGCCAGGCGCGAAGAAGTGCCGGAAGGCCCCCGGACCAAACTCGGCCCGAAACCTGGAGTCCAGGACATCTAGCAAACGAGAGCGAGGGGGCGGGGTCATGGCGGCGGTCTCGATGCGCGACATTCGCGGAGAGCCCGCCCAACACAGCATCGAACAACGCTGCATCGAACCGGACCGCGAGGTCGCGTTCAAGCCGGCCGCGCCGAACCTCCGAGACAGATCCTGGGGTCGCCCTGCCGCGGAGAACGCAGTAACGGCGACCCGCGGCCGTGCTATAGGGTGGTTCACCCCCCTTGGATGACGCTTCTGCCCATGCCTACGACCCTTGCTTGCCGCGCGACACGCTGGCCGCTGACGCTGCTCGCCCTGATGACAAGTTCGCTGGTCGGAACGACCGCGGCACAGACGGCCCAGCCCCCAGCCCAAACGCCAGCGCCAACCCCGGCGCAGACGCCGGACAAGCAGCCGGACAAGCAGGCTGTCGAGAAGGCGCCCCCCGACCGTCCCTCGGAACAGCCACACTTCCTCGTGCGGCGCTACCCGCAAGACAAGGACGTGGCGGTCGCCGTCGTCGGCAGCCACACGCTCACGCTCGGCGACCTCGTCGACCACATCGACAGCCGGCACTACCCGGGCTTCCGCGAGGCAGTCGGCACGCGCCCGGAGATCCAGCGCATGTTGCAGTCGGACCTCATGGCGCCGTGGGTGCGACACTTCGCCGACATGGAAGCCCTGCGGCAAAGCGCTGGCGAACAGGGCGTCGACGAAGAGAAGCTCACAGCCGCACAGAGCAACGCGCTCAAGCAGAGCTTCCAGGGCTATCTCAACTCCTACGTCGAGGACCGCCGCACGCACGGACGCCCGACCGATCTCACGCAGGGGCAGGTGAACCGCCTGCTCGCGGACTTCCAGCTGCGCCAAGGCATGGCTGCCGAAATGCAGGGCTGGCTCGACTACTTCGAACCCGCCGACTACACGGTCGGCGGACTGCGGGCGTTCTTCAACGACAACGCGCGCGCGTTCGGCGGCATGGTGACGATCGCCCACATCCTCGTGCAGAACCGCGACGGCGGCACGGGCCTGCTGCTGGGAGACGCAGGCCTCGCTCGCGCCTCGGCCCGCCTCGCCGACATCCGAGCGCGCCTGCGGCCCGACGGCTCCAACTTTGAAGACGTGGCCCGCGGCTTCTCCGACGACACGCGCACGGGTCGCGACGGCGGTGTGTTGAACGGCGTGCGCCGCTTCGACGACCGGCTGCCGGGCGCGATCTGCCGCACCGCCTGGAACCTGCGCGACGGTGACGTCAGCGATGTGGTCGAGTCCCCGTACGGCTGGCACATCATCAAGCGCATCGAGTTCACCCAGAACATGGCCATCCTGTTCACCGACGATGCAATTCCGTCGATTCGCATCGTGATGCGGCGCGCACGCCAAGAGAACCGGCTGTTCGATGCGCGCGGCAAGGCCAAGGTCCGGCTGCTGCTCTGATTCGCGGGGATCCTCGGGGAGGCCCGGAACCGGTCAGGCGTGCGGCGTGCTCCAGGTCCACCACGCCAGCAACCAGCTCGGATTGAGCACCGTCCACAAGAACGCGTAGATACGGAACGACTTCTTGACGGTCTTGTGGCGGAACCAGGCCATCGCGATCCAAGCACCGATCCAGCCGCCCGCGAACAGGAACCACAGCAGCGTGCGTTCGGGCACGCGGCGACCTTGGCGGCGACTCTGCCACTTGTCCCAGCCGTAGAGCAACAGAGTGGCCACGTTGAGCAGAGCCAGCAGAGCCCAGAGCAATTGCTGCATGCGCTCATCATGGTGACGCGGTAGCTCCGGAGCAAATCGACGTGGGGCCCTGCTAAGCTCCGTCGCGCCGCATGCAAGTCACCGCCCAAGACATCGCCTCGGCCGCCGACGCGATCCGCAGCCACGTGATCCGCACACCGACGATCGCCGCCCCGAGGCTCGGCGAGGCGCTGGGTGTGCGCCTGTTCTTCAAGCTCGAGAACCTGCAGCTCACCGGTTCGTTCAAGGACCGCGGCAGCTGCCTCAAGCTGCAGCGCCTCGCGCAGGCAGCCGAACCACCTTCGGGCGTCATCGCCGCCTCGGCCGGCAACCACGCCCAGGGTGTCGCCTGGCACGCGCGGCGCCTGGGCATGCGCGCCACGATCGTCATGCCGCAGACGACGCCGTTCTCGAAGGTCGACCGCACCGAAGCCCTCGGTGCCGAAGTGGTGCTGCGCGGCGAGTCCGTTGCCGAGTCCACGACCCACGCGCAAGGTCTCGCCCGCGAACGTGGCCTCGTCTTCGTACACCCCTACGACGATCCCGTCATCGTCGCCGGCCAGGGCACGGTCGCGCTCGAGATGCTCGAGGACCAACCGCAGATCGACACGCTCGTCGTGCCTGTCGGCGGCGGCGGCCTGTGCGCCGGCATGGCCGTCTGGGCCAAGCACGTGAATCCGAAGATCCGCGTCTTCGGCGTGCAGACCGAACTGTGTCCGTCGATGCGCGCACACATCCGCGGCGAACCCGTCCCCCCGCTGCGCACGCACACGCTCGCCGATGGCATCGCGGTAAAGACGCCCGGCGTCGTCACGAGCGAGATCTTGAAGGAGCTCGCCGAAGACATCCTCCTGGTCGACGAGACCGACATCGAAACGGCCGTGCAGCAGCTCGCCGTGCAACAGAAGGTCGTCGCCGAGGGCGCTGGCGCCACGGGCTATGCAGCACTGCTGCGCCACACGAGCCTTTTCGCGGGCCACGACGTCGGCGTCGTCATCTGCGGCGGCAACATCGACCGGCGCATGCTGTCGACGGTGCTGCTGCGCAGCCTCGCGCGCGACGGCAAGATCGCCAAGCTGCGCATCTCGATCCACGATGTGCCTGGTGTGCTGGCGCGCGTGACGCAGATGATCGGGGCGTCTGGGGCCGACATCATCGACATCGAGCATCAGCGCTTGTTCAACAACCTGGCGCCGCGTCAGGCGGAGTTGGACGTCGTCATGGAGACGCGCGGTCGGGTGCACGTCGAGCAGATTCTGGCGACCCTCGGGGAAGCGGGGTTTCCGGCGCGTTCGTTGTGAGGGGCGGCGGCGCGAACCAACGATTCACCGCGCCGAGAACTGCAGCCGCACCGCCTCGATCCTCTCGCCCACCTGGAAGACCCGCGCTGGCAACACCGCCAGTTCTCGCCCTTTCTGCCTGGCAACGAGTCGCACGGGCACGCCAGGCGGCACCGCACGCAGCACGAACGAACCGTTGGCATCGCTGAAGCCCCAGCCGACGGAGACCGACGGATCGGCCGCGCCCACATCCTCCTCGCCGCGTTCGCTCGCCTGCAACTGCGCGCGCCAACCGTCGAGGCAACGATCGGCCAGGTCGCCGACGCCGACGACGAACACGCTCGCTCCCTGCACGGTCTTGCCGAACGCGATCGCGCCATCGGGCCCGATCTTGCTCGAATGCTGCAGATGCGTGGCCTCGTCCTCGAGCCAGACGTTGGCCCATTCGATCGGCGCTGCGTCGAGAGTGGTGAACGTGCCGGCGAGGGTGCGGGCACGCGGCAGCACGATGCGCGTGTCGAGACCGGCGCACGGCGTGTTGCAGGTCGCGCTCGGCGCAGAGTTGCGCGGGATCGTTCCGTTCTTCGTGTTCTCGTTGCATGACGTTCTCCTCGTGTTGGTCGCGACGACGACGCGCCCGCCATGTGTTGCTGCCCAGCCGGGTCGCCAACCAACACAGCGTCGCCCGCACGCTCTCGGCACGGTCCAAGTGGACCTTGCCTTCCAGCACACGCACAAACACGTTCGGCTGGGCCTGCTCGTCCCTCACGTCGATCCTCCGCATCAGAACTCACTGGGCGGCGACGCCTCACCCCCGGGACCGCCGACCTTTGCTCTTCCCGTTGCCAGGACGCTGCCGCTTCGCAGCAACCTTCTCCGTGTTCTCGCGCAGCCAGAGCGCGTACGCGTCCTCCGACAAGGATCCTTCGGCGAGACCAATCGTGAACACCGCGCCGTGAGCGGGATGCGCCACCAGCCGCAGCCCATTGCGGAGCAAGAACACGATCGCCGCGAGAAAGCCCGCGCGCTTGTTGCCATCGACGAAGGGGTGGTTCCTGACAATGCCGTGGGCATAGGCCGCAGCAAGGCGGCACAGATCGGCTTGCTCGTCGTGAAACAACTGCTGCGGCCGCGCCATGGCAGACTGCAAGAGCGCTGGGTCACGCACACCGTCCGCGCCACCATGGCGCCGCAAGGCCTCGGCGTGGCAGGCAAGCACGACCTGTTCGAGCAGCCAGAACGGCGGCTGCTTCACGAAGTACGGGTCGGCAAGTGCGACAGGCCCCACCGAAGGCTTGCCTCGCCGCGGGCGGAGAACGCACGCTGCGGCTCGTTCTCGGCAAGGCGGCTCGAAACGATCTCGACCGAGCTCGACGGCCGCGACGAAACCCTGCGGCCGGTCCGCTGCCCGCCGCCGTCGAGGGCCGTTCCGTGCTTGGAATCCACGAGGATGGCGCCGACGCTGTCGCGGTGACGAGCATCGACCCGACCGAGCCCGAGCCCACGAATGAGCCCGAACGCAGCGAAAGCCATGCCCACAGTCGCTGGGCCAGCGTGCGCCGCCTCATGCGAACTGCCGTGGCTGCGCGGCAGAACGCAGTGCTTGCGGAACGCTTGCTGCCGATTGACGCCAGTGAAGCGACTGCGCCTCACCTCGTCGCGCCGGACCTGCCGCCCACCTTCGGCGAACTCGCTGTGCGCTATCCGGCCCTCATGGCCAACTCGCATCGCAAGCAGCACGGTGCGTGGTTCACGGCGGACGCGCTCGCCGAGCCAACCGTTGCTCGCTCGTTGAGGCCTCTGCTCGAACTCAGCGGTAGCACGAACCTGCGCATCTGCGATCCCGCCGTCGGCGGGGGCACGTTCCTGATCGCAGCGCTGCGCGCTCTCATCGCGGCAGGCCACCGTCCGCGCGATGCCATCACCTGCCTGCACGGCGTCGATCTCGACAGCACCGCGGCCACACTCGCCGCACTCGCGCTATGGGAAGCGTGCGGCAATGACGCGCCCGACCCGCTGCAGATCGCCGCGAACGTGCGCACCGGCGACGGCCTCCTGGAACTCGAGCCCGGCACATTCGACGCGGTGTTGACCAACCCTCCGTGGGAGACGTTGCAGTCGGGTCCCGATGCCGCATCGCGAGTCGCCGCGCTGCGGCCGCACTTCCACCACCAAGGTCGCGGCAAGCTCTACACGTACCGCCTGTTCGTCGAACGTTGCCACCAACTGCTGCGCCCCGGCGGCCGCTTCGGCCTGATCGTGCCCGCGAGCCTCTGGTTCGACCGGGACGCCGAACCGCTGCGCCGGCTGCTGCTCGACCAGTGCGACTGGGAATGGTTGTTCGGGTTCGAGAACAAGCAGAAGGTCTTTGCGATCGACGGCCGCTATCGCTTCGCCGCGATCGTCGGCGAGAAGGGCGGCCCGACGAAGCACGTGCGCACGGCGTTTGGCAGGGTCGACCTCGCCGACTGGTCCGCGGCCGAACCGATCCACACTCGCTACGGACGCGATGAGCTGTCTGCGCTGAGTCCACATTCGGGCGCCTTCGTCGAAGTGGAGGACCGCCGCGATCTCGACGTGCTGCGGCACATGCGGGAACACAGCAGGGCGCTGATCGGCGACGACGGCGCATTCGTGTGGCGGCAGGGCGACTTCAACATGACGTCGGGTCGCGAGAAGTTCGTGCTGCGCGCGGGTGCCGAACGCGATGGCTACCGACGTGGCGACGACGGCGTCTGGCGGTGTGCGAGTCGACCCGACCTGCTGCCGCTCTACCAAGGTGCGATGGTCTACGACCTACATCCCAACGCGGCGGCACACGCCGGCGGCACGGGCCATGCGACGGCTTGGGGAACGCCAACCGCGACCTCTGACTTCCGCCCCGCCTACCTCGTCGCCGCACAACCGTGGCGCGCCACTGCGCTGCGGCGATCACGCGCCCGCATCGTGCTGCGCGCGCTGTCGAACGCGACGAACGAACGAACTGCGATCGCTTGCCTGTTGCCCGACGTGCCGTGCGGCAACTCGCTGGGCGTGCTCGAGCCACGCTTGCATTCCGCAACTCCCCTGCGCGAGATGGCGGCCGGCGCTGCCGTGCTCAGTTCGCTGCCGTTCGACTGGACCGTGCGCCTGCGGCTCGGTGGCACCAACCTCAACGGCTTCGTGCTCGCCGACTGTTGGCTGCCGCAACTCGACGAAGCGACCGAGACAGAACTCGCGCGCCTCGCCTTGCGACTGAGCGCCGTGCTGCCGTGGCATGAAGCACTCTGGCGGCAGGCGCTCGACGAGGGTTGGTGCGAACAATGCAACCCCGAAGTCGCTGCCGAGGAACGTCGCGCTCTTTCCACTCGCATCGACCTGCTGACGGGACGCGCGTTCTGCCTCACCGCCGACGACGTCGCGTGGATCGTACGCGGCTGCAACGGGCCCACGGCAGGACTTCGCGGCACGCGAGCAATCAACCACGCCAAGGGATTCTGGCGCGTGGACCGCGCGCTGCAGGCAGAACAACGTCGGCCGCGACGCTGGCTCGCAGCCGTGCAGCGAGCAACCGACGATCGAGGTTGACCCGTGCGACGATCGGGCTTTCCGTCCCGCCCGGCGATCATGGCTTCACCGCGCACGGACTTTGCTTGTCGATCGCCGGCAAAACGCATCGCGAAAGCGACCTCGCCCCCACGGTGAACAGTCATGCAATCAACTGCCCTCGACGAATGCGGCGACCTGAGCCAGATTCCCACCCGATGGAGTTCGGCTCTCGCGATCCTCGAACGCAGGCGGCTGTGTTCATGCGGGATCTCGAGGCAATTCGTGAACTCGAGCAGCGCGCTGCGGCCTCACGAAAGCCCCATCGATCCATTCGTTTGCCGGGC
The DNA here is from genome assembly GCA_039921435.1 of Planctomycetota bacterium. Taxonomy (GTDB): domain Bacteria; phylum Planctomycetota; class UBA1135; order UBA1135; family UBA2386; genus DASVAL01. The sequence goes on from JBDSBS010000469.1 coordinate 7,301, forward strand.
GCGCGCACGCAGCGCCGAGTCGCGACCATCTTGCTCCGCGTCGCGTGCGCCGCGCACCGTTCGCAACCAGAGGGTCGAAACTGCGAGACCCAGCCGCCCACTTCGTGTGGGCTCATTGGTAGAAATGGGCGTCGAGAACCAGGCACCGCGATAGTCGGCCGCGGACGCCGCTGCACACACCGCCTGCGCTGCGGGCATCTCTTTGGCGCCCGCTTGTCCGCTCGGTCGAGGGTCGCGATGCGGCCCGCTTGTTGTTCAGGTGCATCGCGGTGCCGGCGACACATGTCACACCCCTGTGATTGCCGGCACCGTTCTTCCTACCCCAGAGTCCCCCATGCGACTGCGAAAAGCAGCGCGAAAGCCATCGGTAAACGCATTGGCGACTCGGCGTCCACCACGGTGGAGAAGGCTCGATCTCTGGCGCACTCCACGGGGACTCCAGCGAACTCGATGGCACCCTGCAGGATGTGAATGCCACAGCGCGAGAGATCACTGTCGCCGTGGGATCGGACGTCCTTCAGCTGGAAGTGCCTTCCACTGCCAAAGTGGTGCGCGGCGCCGTGAGCTAGTCCCTCAACGCCTCAGGAAGTTTCAAACGGCGCGCGAGGCTCGAGCGGAAGTCAAAGAGCCTCTGGCGCCGAGAATCGTGAACGAGGCGATTCTCGAACTAGGCTCACGTTGGGTTGCGGGCCAAGCCCGCGTTGAGGCCAGCTGGAGAGTGCGGTCAAGTTCGAGAAGCCGAAGAATGGCGTCGTCGACCCGGCGGCGGCCAAGCTCGCCCTCGGCCAAGAACAGGACAAGACGAAGAACTGACGCTGATCGCAGCTAGCGCTGACCTACGGTCACGGCGTCGCACGTCGACTGCGTGGCCGTCTTGGCATGTACGGGCTCGCCGCGTGCGCCGACCAGGGACCGCACGAAGGTTGAGTCTTGCGCAGCAGAGGCCAGAAGGGGCCGCCGGCGCACCCACGGAAGTAGCCGATCAGGAGTCCTTCGCGGCGTAGACCTGGAGACGGGTGTAGAGCGTCTTCAGGCTCAATCCCAGCATCCGCGCGGCGTCCTTCTTGTTGCCATTCGTGTGCAAGAGGGTCGCCTGGATCAGCAAGCGTTCGACCTCGGCGATCGTCATGCCGGCATGGATCGAAGTAGCGTCGCCCCGTTCGAGCTCGCGTTCGGGGGCGTGCTGTGCTTGCGAGTCCCCGGCCGCGATCTTCGCCTCTGGCGTCGCTGTCGTATTCGGACCACCCGGAGCGGTGGCGGGTTCTGGCGGCGTCGGCCCGCGGAGCAACAGGTCGGCGGGCTGGATCTCGTCGCGCGACATGATGTAGGCGCGTCGCAGGGCGTTGCTCAGCTCGCGCACGTTGCCGGGCCAATCGTGCTGCTCGAGGCGAAGCAGGGCCTCGGTGCTCAGGGTGCGCGTGTCGTCGTACTCACGGTCGAGCTGCTGGAGGAAGTGCTCCGCGAGCTGCCGGATGTCCCCCTCGCGTTCGCGCAGAGCCGGCATGTGGATCGGGAACACGAGCAAGCGATAGAGCAGGTCGTGACGCAGCTTGCCTGCCGCCACCGCTTGATCGGGATCGCGATTGGTCGCGGCGAGCACTCGCACGTCGACCTCGATCTCTTCTTGCCCTCCGACGCGAGTGATCCTGCCCGTTTCGAGCACACGCAGCAGGCGGACCTGGAGATCGATCGGCATCTCCGTGACCTCGTCGAGGAACAGCGTGCCCTGATCGGCCTGCTCGAACAGACCCTTGCGCCGCCGATCGGCACCCGTGAAGGCGCCGCGCTCGTGGCCGAACAACTCGGACTCGATCAGTGTGGGCGAGATCGCTCCGCAGTTGACCGTGACGAACGGCTTGTCCCGGCGGCGACTTAGCCGCTGAATCGACGCCGCCGCCACTTCCTTGCCCGCACCGGACGGGCCGATGATCATCACCGTTTCGTTGGTAGGGGCGACGCGTTCGATGCACTCGTAGACGCGCAGCATCGGCGGCGAAGAACCGATCATGTCGCCGAAGCGACCGAGCCCGATCAGCTGCTTGCGCAGGTCGCGTACCTCGCCGCGCAGGTGCACGCGACGACGCAGGTTCTCGAGGATCGCCGCGAGACGGGCCATGTCGAGCGGTTTGGGCAGGAAGTCGAGCGCACCTCGGCGAAGTGCGGCGATCGCGTCCTCGATCGTCGATTGGCCGGAGACCATCACGACATCGGCTTGTTTGTCTTCGAGTTCGCGCAACAAGTCGGTGCCGCTGCCGTCAGGCAGCTGCACGTCCAGCATGACC
>JBDSBS010000470.1:0-3040 GCA_039921435.1 Planctomycetota bacterium
AGGAGACGATCGGCAGGTTGATGAGGAAGCCGAACACGCCCGCGCCGACGAAGTTCCAGAAGCCGACGGCCATGAGGAAGTAGATCGCCCACTTTTGGCTGGCCGCGAAGCTGTCGCCGCACTCTCCACACTGTCGGTCCTTCAGCCGCACGAAGTCCCAGGCGTCGAGTGTCAGCAAGGTCAACGGCACGACCTCCATCGCCGAGAAGCACGACGCGAGCCCCATGTTGAGCGTGCCCTGGCCCGTGAAGTACCAATGGTGACCGGTGCCGATCACGCCAGCGCCGAGGTACAGGATCGCGTCCAGGTACACCACGCGCGTAGCACTCCTGGCGTTGACCAACCCCATCTGGAAGAACATGACCGCCACGAGCACGGTGGCGAACAGTTCAAAGAAGCCCTCCACCCACAGGTGGATGATCCAGAAGCGCCAGTTGTCGATGACCGCGAAGTTGTCGTGCTTGCCGTAGAACAACGCCGGCAGGTAGAAGACCGGGATCGCGACCGCCACGTACAGGAACAGCGGGACGAGATCGCCTTGGCCTGGCTTCTTCATCGCGGGCCGCAGCGCGCGGAACATCAGGACCAGCCAGAGCACGAGGCCGGCTGCGAGCAGGATCTGCCACAGACGGCCGAGATCGAGGTATTCCGAACCCTGGTGGCCGAGCCAGAACCAAAGGGATCCCAGCTTGTCGTTGATGCCGAGCGCTTCGCCGAACAGGCTGCCGAAGACGATGATCGCGAGCGCGAACAGCAGCACGAGGGCGCCGGTGCGCTGACCGCGCGGTTCGCCACCGCCCATCAGCGGCGCCAGGAACAGGCCGCCCGCCACCCACGCCGTGGCGATCCAGAACACCGCGAGCTGCAGATGCCACGTGCGCAGCAGGTTGTACGGCAGCCACCTTGCGAGGTCGAAGCCGTAGAACGCGCCCGGCTCGACGCGGTAGTGCGCGAGCGCGCCGCCGCAGAGGGCCTGCGCCAAGAACAGCAGTGCTACGACCGCGAGGAAGAGCCCGACCACCTTCTGGCTCGGTGTCGGCTGCCAGCCGAGCAGACGGCTGCCGTGCACGTGTCCCCCTGGCTGCGCCGCCTCCCAACCCAGGAATGCGAAGCGACCGAAGAAGAACAGCACGGCGCCGAGGCCGCCGAGCAAGGTGATGAGCGACATGGCGCTCCAAAAGTACGCAGCGGTCGTCGGCACGTTGCCGGCCGCCGGATCGTAGGGCCAGTTGTTGGTGTAGGAGTACTGCTCTCCCGGTCGGTTCGCCGTCGTGGCCCACGCGGCCCACGCGAAGTAGGCAGTGAGCGCATCGGTCTTCGCAGCATCGTCGATGTAGCGCGGCGGCAGGCCTGGGGGCACGAAGTCGCTGCCGAAGTAGGTCCGCCATTCCGCGCGCTGTTGCAAAAACGCGGCGGCCTGACCGGCCGACAGCGTGAGGGTCTCGGTCCCGGCATCGAAGGTGTTGGTCTTCAGCTCAACGCGCACCGCCTCGGCTATGGCCGTGGCCTGGTCGCGATCGAGGGCGTCGAAGTTCTTGCCGTGGCGTGTGTCGGCCAGCACGTCGCGGTGGATCTGCGTTGCCCGATGCAGGTAGGCCGCGCTGTAGTCGGGGCCGAGGTAGGCGCCGTGGCCCCAGAGCGAGCCGTGCTCCATGAGCGCGTACTGCAGGAACACCTCCTGGCCGCGCAGCACCTCGGCCCCGGTGAACAACACGGTCCCTGCGGGCGCGTCGACGCGCGCGGGGATCGGCGGCGCATCGCGATAGGTCCGGACCGTCACCAGGGACAGCACCGCGAAGCCGGCGATCGCCACCAAGATGGCGGCGTGACGCCACCACTTGGAAAGCGGCAGGTCTTCGTTCGTGGCTTCCTGCATGGTGCGCTGGCTCCTGCGGGACACCCGACGGTGGCGCGCGTGGCAAGGGTATCGCGAGCCACCGCGGCCGCCACGAGCGTCTCGGACCGGCGCGGCGCACCGCACCAATCTCGATGGACCCAGTCGTCGGCGACTTACCACCCACGCCGATTCCCCCACCATCGGCTACCATCTTCGCCCCCATGGCCTCGCCCTGCAGCACCCCGAACCCAAGCGCGTTCCTGCCCACGACCGCCGCCGAGATGAAGGCGCGCGGCTGGGACGCAGTCGACGTCGTGTTCGTGTCGGGTGACGCCTACCTCGACCACCCTTCGTTTGCGGCCGCTCTGCTCGGCCGCGTGCTCGAGGCCGAAGGGTTCCGGGTCGCGATCCTGCCGCAGCCGGCATGGCAAGACGCGAAGGCCTTCCGCGAGTTCGGCCGCCCGCGCCTCTGCTTCGCGGTCAGTGCTGGCAACATGGACTCGATGATCAACCACTACACGGCGAACAAGAAGCGGCGCAACGACGACGCCTATTCGCCCGGTGGCAAGATCAACCTGCGCCCCGACCGCGCCACCTCTGTCTACGCGCAGCGCTGCCGCGAGGCGTTCCCCGGCGTGCCCGTCGTCGCCGGCGGCGTCGAGGCGTCGCTGCGCCGCATCGCCCACTTCGACTACTGGTCGGAGACCGTGCGGCCGAGCATGCTCGTCACGAGCAAGGCCGACCTCGTCGGGTTTGGCATGGGCGAACGTGTGCTCGTCGAAATCTGCCAGCGCCTCGCTGCTGGCCGCCCGATCACCGACTGCCGCGACCTGCGCGGAGTCGCCTACCTGCTCGGCGGCAAGGAGACGCTGCCCGCACACGAATGGAACGACGCCGCGTGCGACAACAAGACCGTCGAGCTGCCGAGCTTCGAGCAGGTCGTAGCCGACAAGATCGCGTTCGCGACGGCGACGCGCCTCTTGCATCACGAGACCAACCCGAAGAACGGCCGCCGTCTCGTGCAGATGCACTCAGGGCGCCTGCTCGTGGTCAACCCACCGGCACTCGCGCTCGACGAAGCGGGCATGGATCGCATCTACGACCTGCCCTACACGCGCAAACCGCATCCGCGCTACAGCGAACCGATCCCCGCGCACACGATGATCCAGGACTCGGTGACGACGATGCGCGGCTGCTTCGGCG
>JBDSBS010000471.1:0-9045 GCA_039921435.1 Planctomycetota bacterium
AGTCCTTGCCCTGATGCGGAGCGCGTCCAGTCAGCAGCTCGAACAGGATCGCACCGAGGCCGTAGACGTCGGTGTGCGGACCGGGCTCGCCGCGTGCCTGCTCGGGTGCCATGTAGGCCGGCGTGCCAACCGCGCCGCCGACCGCGGTGTCGTGCGGGGTGTCGGTCTTGATGCGAACGCTGGTCGCTTCGGAGCGTGCGCTCGGTTCGTCGGGCGGATCACCTGCGACCTTCGCAAGACCCCAGTCGAGCAGAACCACTTCGCCAAACTCACCGAGCAAGACGTTCGCCGGCTTGAGGTCGCGATGCATGACACCGCGTGAGTGTGCGTAGCCAATCGCGTTGCAGATGCCGATCAGTGCCGTCAGGAGGCGAGGCAACTCGAGCGGATCGGCAGCGCCGCGCTGCCGCCGTTCGTGGAACGTAGCGATCGCGTGTTCGAGCTTCTGCCCGCGCACGACTCGCATCGTGTAGAAGGTCCCGGTCTCGCTGGCATCGTCGGCCAAGTCGTAGACCGGCACGATGCCCGGATGTTCGAGCTGGCCGGTGATCTGAACTTCACGGAGCAGGCGCCCGCGCAGTTCGCCAGCGGTTGGATCGCGGCTGTCGACAAGGTCTCGGCGCAGTTCCTTGAGCGCGACCTCGCGCTGCATCACGCGGTCGTAGGCGAGGTGAACGGTGCCGAACCCACCGGCGCCGAGCTCGCGCAACAGCGTGTATCGCGCACCTCGTCCGTCTCCCTGTGGCTCGCTCATGGTCGGTGATCATGCGGCCTTGGCGGACCGCCGAGAAGCGCCTGCGGATCTTCGGATCTTCGATCCTGCTCGCCGTCGCACGCGCTGGTCAGTCTGGCCAGTCCCTCGCCGCCTTGTCGGATCCTAGGAGACGCTGCATGCGCGCCGCCATGGTCTCCCGCGTGTAGGGCTTCTGCAAAAACCCGGTGCCACCCTGTTCGTCCACCACATCGCCGAGTTCCGACTCGTGGTATCCGCTCGAGAGAAGCACCAAGAGCCGCGGTTCCACGAGCCGCAATGCACGCATGAGTTGGATGCCGTTCATACCGGGCATGGTGAGATCGAGGATCGCGACCTGGATCTGGTGCTGCTCGCGGCGGAAGAGATCGAGTGCCCTCAGGCTGTCGACAACCTTGTAGACGCGGAAGCCGAAGCCTTCGAGGATCCGGGCCCCGATGTCGAGCACCAGCTGATCGTCGTCGACCAGTAGCACCGCACTGTCGCCGGTGAAGTCGGTCGGCCGGACGGGCGCCACCTCTGCCATCACTGCTTCGAGTGCTGGCAGTTCGACCAACACGCGCGTGCCCTCGCCTGGCTCCGACTGCACCGAGATCACACCGTCGTGGGCGCGCACGATGCCCTGCACGGATGCGAGTCCCAATCCGCGGCCCTGGAACTTGGTCGTGAAGAACGGCTCGAACATGCGCCCCTTCACATCCGGCGGCATTCCACAACCCGTGTCCGTCACTGCCAGCAGCACGCGTTCTGTTGGCAGGCTGCGGTCGGATGGACCCGCGCGGCTCGTCTGGATCTTCACCATGCCCCCATCCTCGCGGCAGGCTTCGACGCCGTTCATCACCAGGTTGAGCAGGACCTGCTGGAGCTGGGCCTTGTCGGCCTTGACCGCCGGCAGAGCGGGATCGAGTTGGCGCACGAGTTCGACGCCAGGCGGCAACGCGGTGTGCAACAGCCCTTCCATGTCGCGCACGAGGGCGGACAGGTCCAGCGGCTCCCGCTCGAGGTTGGCGCGCCCGGCGTAGGCAAGCAGTTGCGCCGTCAAGTCGGCGGCGCGGCGGGCCGCCACGCGCGCTTGCGAGACGCACTCGCGGGCCGGGTGATCGTCCGACAGATGGTGCAGAGCTAGGTCCGCGTTGCCGAGGATGCCGGTCAACAGGTTGTTGAAGTCGTGCGCGATGCCGCCAGCCAACACGCCGAGGCTCTCCAATCGCTGGGTCTGCTGCAGCGATTCCATGAGCCGCGCCTCGCGAACCAACTGCCCGTTGACGCGCGCCAACGCTTCGGCGCGCGCCTGCTTCTGCACGAGGGTCATCGTCGCGAGCAAAGTGAGCAAGAGCCCGGCGGCCAGCGCGAACCAGTGCCAGGGCCCGCGCCGCTGGCCGAGCAGAGACTCGTCCGCAGCGCAAACGATGCTCCACTGCAAGCCGAGCGCCGTGACTCCGCCGTCGATCTGGAGCGTGGCGGAGGTCATGGTCTCGGGCGGTGTCGAGTCGTAGAGCGTTTGCACTTCGCTATTGGGCGAGCTCACCTCAACGCGCATGTGGAACTGAGCCGGCGTGCTCGCGCCCAACGACGGCTCGACGATCTCGGCAATCCGGTAGGCCCCGACCAGGTAGCCAGCCAGGCCTTCGCGGAGAGCCTCCACGGTGTCGAGCGGCCGCTCGCGCTGGTAGATCGGCCAAACGCACAGGAACCCATTCGGATCGTCGTGGGCCTGCAGGAGGCGCAACGCCTGACTGGAGACGGGCACGCCCAGATCGCGCGCGTGGTCGAGCGCTTCGCGACGGCTGGGTTCGGAGCCCAGGTCGAAGCCAATCGCGTACTCGTTGCCTTTCGAGGAGTGAATGTAAAGGACCGGGAAGTACTCGGAGCGTGCTCCGGCAGGCACAAAGCTGCCATTCGCGAGCCGTTCACGAATCCGATAGCCGGGCAACAGACTGCTCGCTCGGACCTCGAAGTCGGCGCGCTCCGAGGCGGGGACCTTCGGCGCCCACTCCAACGCCTGGATGGCCGGATCACCTTCCATGAGCAGCGCAGTGAACAGTTCGAACTCGTCCGCGCGCACCTCTTGCGAGGCGAGCCAGAACGCGCGCAGCGCCTCCAGACGAAGCAGACTCGACTGCAGGCGGGTCGCCATGAGCGTCAGGCGATCCTCGGCCAGGTTGCGCAGATCGGCGAGGTTGCGCGAGTCGCGCAGGTCCCCGACCACGAGGAATGCCGCGACCGTGAGACACAGTCCGACCGCGGCGGTCAGCAAAGGATCGAGCAGCGATGACGACCGCCGCTCGCTTTCGCCCCCTGAGTCAGCCAACGATGTTTGGCGCGAATGGGGCATACGCGCGGATTCTAGCCGCTGGCCGGGGGGCCGGGACAGCGTCAGTTCCTTCGGCGATCGAAGAAGGGGATCGTCGCGCCGTTGTCTCGAGCAGGGCGGCGGCGACGCGCGACGAATCGCAGAAGCAGTCGGTCAGGCCAGCACGAACGGATCGCTGTCAGTGCGAGCGAGTCGCACGTCGAGATCCTTCTCGAACGCCTGGCGCAACCGCTTCTGCAACACCTCGAGGAAACCGCGCTCGGTGTTGCTGTGCCCAGCGAGCACGACCGACGTGCCGGCCGCCACGGCCGCCAACGCGTCGTGGTGTGACATCTCGCCCGTCACGAACACATCTGCGCGCGCGCCGCGCAGCACACTGCCGCCAGCACCGGCCGCCACTGCGACGCTGCGCACAGTGGCCCGCGCCCGTTCGGGCCGCGCCACTTGCAGGTGCCGCACCCCGAGGTGTCGCTTGCAGCGCTGCAGCAGCGTGCGGAACGGCAGCAACTTGGGCAGCTCGACGATGCGGCCGAACTCGCCGTCGCCACAGGGGCGCACTTCCTTCGGCACATCGCGGCCCAGCACTCCTTGCACGAGCCAATCGGCGATGCCACTGGGCGCCGCGTCGAGCGCCGTGTGCGGCGAGTAAACCGGCAAGCCCGCAGCGATCGCGAGCAAAACAGCGCGCTGCTTGCCGTCGTCGTGGCACAGGCGCTTCATGGCTTGGAAGATCGGCGGGTGGTAGGCGACGACGAGATCGGCGCGGGCCGCCTTGGCTTCGCCGACGACGGCATCGGTCAGGTCGATGCAGAGCAGCACGCGCGCGACCTTGCCCGGCTTCGCTCGCGGCTGCAGCAGCAGGCCCGTGTTGTCCCACTCCGCCGCCAGCTCGAGCGGCGCGATCTCGTGCAGGATGTCGAGCACTTCGGCGAACGCGGGAGCAGCCATCGCCTACGACGCGCCGGCGCTGATGACGACGAGGCGGTCGGGATGCAGGTGGCGTTCGGCCGCCTCGCGCACCTGCTCGGCCGTGATCGACCGGATGATCTCGGGATAGCGCTGCAGGAAGTCGTAGCCGAGATGGAAGCGCCGCGCGCGGATGGCGAACGCTGCGAGGTTGCTGTTGCGTTCGAGTGCGAAGACGTAGCTGCCCGTCAGGTAGTCCTTGACGTCCTGCAGTTCTTGTTCGGACGGCGCCTCGCTGCGGATGTGGCGGATCTCGGCGAGGAAACCGTCGATGGCCTTCTGCCGATGTTCGGGCGACGTGCCGATGTAGGCCGTGAACGTGCCTGGCTCCTCGCCCGCACTCGCCGTGATGCCAGCACTGACCGCGTAGCAGAGACCTTGTTCGTCGCGCAACTTGCGCGAGCAACGCGACGTGAAGCCAGGACCCGTGCCGAGGATGTGGTCCATCACAGAGAGCACGTAGAAGTCGGGGTGCGTGCGGCGGATGCCAACGTGGCCGAGGTAAACGTGCACCTGCTCGCGCGCCATCGGCAGATGCGCGTTGCGGCCCTTCGCCGGCAAGTCGACATCGGGCGTGACCGCGTGCTTGGGTGCCTTGCCGCGAAAGCCGCGGAACGTCTTCTCGAGGCGGTCGAGCGTGTGCTCGAGATCGTCTGGCCCCGACGCGGCGATGTAGCCCCCGGCCGGCCGGAACCACTCGTCGTGGAAGTCGCGCAGGTCCTTCGGCCCGAGCTTGGCGACGCTCTTGGCCGTGCCCTGCGGGGCTCGACCAAGCGGGTGTTCGGCGTAGATTTCCTTGCGGAACCGGCGCGCTGCAACCGCGCGCGGGTCGTCTTCTTCGGCCTTGATCTCGGTCAACACTTCGGCCTGCACGCGGCGCACTTCGCGGCCAGGGAACCGCGGCTCGAGCACCATCTCGTGCAACAGCGCCGTCGCTTCCTTGTGCGCGATCGCGGGACACATGATGACACCGCCACGGTGGTTGCCTTCCATCGCCGCACCGAGGCACTCGGTCGCCGACGACAGTTCGAGCGCGCTGTAGCGTTTGGTTCCTTCGTCGAGGCATTCGCCGACCAGGTTGGCGAGGCCAGTCTGCTCGCCGGGTTCGTCACCGGGTCGCACTTCGAGCGAGACCACGCAGGCATAGGTTTGCACGCCCGGGTTGGCGACTGCCAGCAACGTGAGGCCCGAAGCGAGTTCGCGCTCCGCGACCTGCAGGCGAATGGTGGCACTCATGCGCGCTTCTCCCGCGCCTTACCCTTCGCCTTGCCCTTCTGCTTGCTCTTCTTCTTGCTGGCCGCGGCTCGCGCCCGATCGGGCTTGGTCTTCGCGGCCTTGACCCGGCGCGAACGTTTGGCCGCCGCTGTCGCGCCGTCGCCCGCAGGCAACGCCCAGACGATCGCCGCGCGGCGGAAGTCCATGTAGCGCGCGGCCACCTCGCGCAGCTCCTTGGCAGTCAGGGAGTCGTAGGTCGGCAGCACGCGGTCGAGGGTGCGAAAACCGTCCGGCGTGCCCGCTTCGAAGCGTCCGAGCTTCATCGCGAGGTCGAGCACCGCTTCGTCCTGGAACAAGAACGACGCCCGAATCTGCATGCGGATGCGCTTCAGGTCCTTGTTGGCCACGCCTTCGGCGATCTGCTTGCCGATCTCCTCGCGCACGGCCGCTTCGACCTTCGTCGGACTCACACCGTCGCGCAGCTCGCACAAGACGAACAGCGCCCCGGGATCCTGCCGCGTCTCGTTCATGACGTTGACGTCGGTGACGAGCTCGTCCTCGAGCACGAGGCGGCGGTAGAGCCGACTGTTCTTGCTGTTGCCGAGATCGTGCGCCAGCAGGTCGAGCGCGTAGTCGTCGCGCTCGCCCATGCGGCAGGTCGGGAAGCCGATGCACAGCCGCGTCACCGAGTGCGGTGTGCGCAGCTCGGCACGGCGCGTGCCCTGCGGCGCTGGTTCGGCGAGCGGTTCGACGCGCTCGGCGACGCGCGGCAGCGGCCCAAACAGCTCGCGGATGCGCTGCGCGATGCGCACCTTGTCAATCGCACCGACGACGACGAGGAAGGCGCGGTTGGGTCCGTAGTGGCGTTCGTAGTAGGCGCGCATCTGTGCTGCCGACAGGCGTTCGAGGTCCTGCCGGTAGCCGATCACCGGATGGTGGTACGGGTGCACCTGGTAGAGCAACGTCTCGGTGGCTTGATAGAGCGGGCGCCACGGATCGTCTTCACCCATGGCGAGTTCTTCGAGCACAACGTTCTTCTCGCTGGCGAACTCGAGCGGGTCGAGCAGGCAGCCGCGCATACGGCTGGCTTCGATTTCGAGCGCGGTCTCCCAGCGGTCCGAGGCCATCGCGAAGTAGTAGGCCGTGCTGTCGTTGTCGGTGAAGGCGTTGTTGCTGCCACCCATCTTGCTCGTCTGCAGGTCGATTTGACCCTTGGCGAAGCGCTCCGTGCCCTTGAACATCATGTGCTCGAGGAAGTGCGACACGCCGGTCTCGCCGGTGCGTTCGTCGCGCGAGCCGGTGCGATACCACAGCATCGAGGCGACCACGGGCAGCGGCCCGCGCTCGACCAGCAGTGCCTTGAAGCCGTTCTCGAGCTCGACCACCTCGACGTCGGGCAGCATCTTCATCTCAATAGTCTTCATCTGGCTCTTCTTCATCGCGCCCTTCTTCATCTCGGTCATCTTGATCTCGGTCATCTTCATCTGGTCCATCTTCATTTGGGCCATCTTCAGTTCTCGCCGAAGTCTTCCGCGCGCTGATCGGCCGAACGGGCCACCTCGCGCAGCTGTTGGATCTCCTGGGGTTGCACGAAGCGCCAACCGCTCTTGCTGAGCCCGTGCAAGCTGAGCCCGCCGATGCGGATGCGCTTGAGCGAGGTCACGCGATGCCCGAGTTTGGCGAAGACGCGGCGGATCTCGCGGTTCTTGCCCTCGCGCAGCGTGACCTTCAAGTAGGTGCTGTCCTTGAACGTACGTTCGACCTTGACGTCCATGCCAGCGGTCGGGCCTTCGGCCAACCAGACGCCACCGCGGGCCCGGCCGATGTCGCTCTGTTCGATGCGGCCCTGCACGACCACGGCGTAGAGCTTGGGCACGCCATAGCGCGGGTGCGTCATCTCGAGCGCGAACGAGCCGTCGTTGGTCAGCAGAATGAGCCCTTCGCTGTCGACGTCGAGGCGGCCGACCGTGAACAGGCGGCCGCGCACTTCGGGCAGGCAATCGATGACGCGCTTCTTCTGCTCGTTGCGCGCGTTGGTGCAGACGACGCCGGACGGCTTGTTGAACAGCACGTAGACGGGCCGTTCGGGCATGATGCGGTTGCCGTCGAAGCGAACGTCGTCGTGCTGTGGATCGACGCGCACGCCGAGCTCGCGCACGAGTTCGCCGTTGACCTCGACGCGGCCGCCGGCGATGAGGCCGTCGGCGGCGCGGCGGCTGCAGACGCCGCTCATGGCGAGGAACTGGTTGAGGCGGACCTTGCCGTCCTTGGCGAGCGAAGGGGCCTTCGCCGGCGTGACGACGACGCCCTGCGCGCGCCGCTTGCTGCGGTCGGGTTTGCGGCCCAGGGCTGGTTTGCCGCCCGGAGGGCGATACGGCGCCGGGCGATTGCCCGCGGGACGATTGCCTGCGCGACGATCGCCTGCGGGACGATCGCCTGCGGGACGATCAGGTGCGGACCGACCAGCGGGCGGGCGACCCGTCGATGGACGACCGCGCGAAGGCCCCGGCCGACCCGACCCCGAGCCACCCTGCGGCCGGTCGTCGCGACCCCTGTCACCTCCACCGTTGGCTCCACTGCGACCACCCCGTGAACCGCCGCCAGGCCCGCGCTGCACACGCTGACCGGGCTTTCGATCTTCATGACGCTTCGCCATCAACGTTCTCCAGGATCCGACACGAGCATGTCGAGTCGACCGAGCGGCGACACGAAGACACTGTCCTTGCAAGCAGGCACCACGGCGGTGTCGCCAGCCGCGAGCTGCAGCGGCACGTCCGAGCCACCCGAGTGCCAGCCGAGCATGCCGCGCCCCGCCAGGACCGTCAAAGCCATGAAGCGGCCGTTCGTCGCCAGCGTGTAGGGCCGCGGCAGGTCGTAGCGCCGCAGCCGAAAGTGCGGCGTCGAAACGAGCAACCGCCCGCCGTCCGGCAACAGCGAAGGCTCGATCACCGGGCGTTCGGCCACGGCCGCGCCCGCTTGGCCGTGCCGCAGCACGCCGAGCGCCTTCTGCACGTGCACCTCGCGCGGCCGGCCCCAATCGTAGAGGCGGTAGGTCACGTCGCTGTTCTGCTGCACTTCGAACACGACGACCTCGGGGCCGATCGCGTGCACCGTGCCCGGCGGCACGTAGATCGTGTCGCCGACCTTTGGCGTGAACGACCACAACATCGACTCGACTTCGGCCGTGTGCGCCTTCGCCGCAAAGCGATCGCGATCGACCTCGGGCCGCACCCCGCGAATGATGCGTCCCCCCTGCCCGACGTGTAGCACGACCCAGGCTTCGTGCTTGCCACCGTCGCCTTCGCTCTTGGCTTGCGCGTCGTCGGGGTGCACCTGCACCGACAGCGCCTCGCGCGCATCGACGAACTTGAGCAGCAACGGAAAGCGCCCGCCGTAGCCCGGTGCGACGCCGCGGCCCAACAGCTCGTCCGGCGACTTTTGCACCAATTGGGCCAGTGTCACGTCGCTGCCGCGCAGGCGGCTGCTGCCCTCGGGGCGGTCGAACAGCTCCCAGGTCTCCCCGATCGCCTCGCCCGGCGGCAATTGCAGCGAGAACAGCTGTTCCAAGGCGCGCCCGCCCCAGACTTTGGACAACAACTTTCGTTCGAGCAGGAAGGGCTTCAGCGCGGGCATCTAGGCGGGGAACGGCGGGGCAGTTCGAAGCCCGTAGTTCTACCAGGGTGGTGCGGTCGGCGCCATGCAGTGCACCTCAGGGTGAACCCGCTTCGTCGGTAGCTACGACGGCACCGGCGGTGCCAAGCCGCCTGTGCGCTGGCAGGCGGAATAGGGCGCATAGAAT
>JBDSBS010000472.1:0-2883 GCA_039921435.1 Planctomycetota bacterium
GACCTGGCCGCGCGCCCGAGGCGCGCCGCTGCGGTTCTGAGCGGGGGCGCTCGCGCGGACCAGTTGCGTCGTTCAGTCTGCGTAGACCACTTCGACGTGCGTCCGACTCAGGTTGTCGTAGGTACGCTTCGTGCGCAGCACAGGCCACCAGTCGTCGAGCAACAGCTCGACGGGTGTCGCCACATCACGACCCTACTTGCCGGCCTGATGCCCCTGCACGATCTGCTCGACCACGGCGGGCTCCGCCAACGTCGAGATGTCGCCGAGGTCGCTGTAGTTGCCTTCGCCGATCTTGCGCAAGATGCGGCGCATGATCTTGCCGCTGCGCGTCTTTGGCAGACCCGGCACGATCTGGATGCGATCGGGCGTGGCGATCGGCCCGATCGTTTTTCGCACTTGCTGCTTGAGCACCGCTTCGATCTCCTCGGGCGGCACGGCGGCGGCCGCCTCACCCGCGATCACATAGGCGTGGATGCCGGTGCCCTTGACGTCGTGCGGCACCCCGACCACGGCCGCTTCGACGCAGAACTCGTGCGCGACGAGCGCACTCTCGATCTCGGCGGTGCCGAGTCGGTGGCCCGCGACGTTGAGCACGTCGTCGACGCGCCCCGTGATCCAGTAGTAGCCCTCTTCGTCGCGGCGGCAGCCATCGCCCGTGAAGTAGAGCCCGGGGTACGTCGTGAAGTACGTCTGTCTGAAGCGCTCGTGGTCGTTGTAGATCGTGCGTGCCTGGCCCGGCCAGCTGCCGGCCAGACAGAGGTTGCCGGAGACGCCGTTGCCGTGCAGTTCTTTGCCCTGCTCGTCGACGAGAACGAGCCGCACGCCGGGCAGCGGGAACGTCGCCGAGCCGGGCTTGCACGGCGTCGCGCCCGGCAGCGCCGAGATCAGGATGCCACCGGTCTCCGTCTGCCACCACGTGTCCACGACCGCGCAGCGGCGATCGCCGACGACATCGTGGTACCACTGCCAGACTTCGGGGTTGATCGGTTCGCCGACCGAACCAAGCACGCGGATGCTGTCGCGCTTGTGCTTCTTGACGGGCGCGTCGCCAAAGCGCATCAGTGCACGCAGCGCCGTCGGTGCTGTGTAGAAGATGGCGGCCTGCACGTCGTCGACGACCTGCCAGTAGCGACTCGCATCGGGATACACGGGCGTCGATTCGAACAACACCGTGGTCGCACCATTGCAGAGTGGTCCGTAGACGATGTAGCTGTGGCCGGTGACCCAACCGACGTCGGCTGCACAAAAGTGCACGTCGCCAGGATGCCAGTCGAACACGAGTCGGTGCGTGTAGGCCGCGTAGACGAGATAGCCGCCCGTCGTGTGCAGCTGGCCCTTGGGTTTGCCCGTGGATCCCGACGTGTAGAGCACAAACAGCGGATCCTCGCTGTCCTGCCATTCGATCGGGGAGTAGGCGCGCTGCTTGCCCATCTCTTCGTGCAGCCACAGGTCGCGGCCCGCTTGCATCGGCACGCTCTTGTCGGTGCGCTGCGCCACGAGCACGGCGCGCACGGGCAGGTCCTCGATCGCCTCGTCGACGGTGTGCTTGAGCGGGATCACCTTGCCGCCGCGCAGCCCTTCGTTGGCCGTCAACACGACGCGGCAGTCGGCGTCGACGATGCGGTCGCGCAGCGAACCGGCCGAGAAGCCGGCGAAGACGACCGAGTGCACGGCGCCGATGCGGGCGCAAGCGAGCATCGCGTAGCAGGCCTCGGGAATCATCGGCAGGTAGATGCAGACGCGATCGCCCTTCTGCACACCGTGGCGCCGCAGCACGTTCGCGAGCCTGCACACCTGCTCGTGCAGTTCGCGGTAGCTGATGTGCTGGTAGGTGCCCGGCTCGTCGCCGACCCAGAGGATCGCCGTCTGTTGGCCGCGCTCGACGAGATGCCGGTCGATGCAGTTGTAGCTCGCGTTGAGTTTGCCGCCGAGGAACCAGGCGACCTCGGCCTTGGCGAAGTCCTGTTCGCAAACGCGATCGAACGTGTGCAGCCAATCGAGGCGCTGCGCCTGCCGCTGCCAGAAGCCCGCCTGGTCGGCGAGCGACTCGGCGTACAGACGTTGGTAGTGCTCGAACGAACGGACGTGCGCACGGCGCGCGAGGTGCGGCTTGCAGGGAACGATGCGATCGGCCATGGCTCGTGCTCCTCTCGTTGTTCGGACTTCCAGCTACAGACTGCGGGCCCAGTGCAGCAGTGTGCGCACGGCCGTGCCCGCCGCACCGCCCTTGTAGTAGTCCTTGCTGATGCCGCCGTAGGCAGCGCCGGCGATGTCGAGGTGGGCCCACGGCGTGTCGCCCACGAAGTAGGACAAGAACGCTCCGCCCGCCGTCGAACCGTTGCCGTATTGGGGCCCGTTGATGTTGCCGAGGTCGGCGAACTTGCTCTTCATCTGCTCCTTGTGGCAGTCCCACAGAGGCAGTTGCCACAGCGGCTCGTCGGCGAGCTTCCCGGCCGCGATGAGCGCGTCGATGACCTTCTGGTCGTTGCCCATGATGCCCGCCATTTCGTGGCCGAGTGCCGTCACGACGGCGCCCGTCAACGTCGCGAGGTCGACGATCTGCTCCGGATCGAAGA
Organism: Planctomycetota bacterium; assembly: GCA_039921435.1. Taxonomy (GTDB): domain Bacteria; phylum Planctomycetota; class UBA1135; order UBA1135; family UBA2386; genus DASVAL01. Next base: position 2,577 of record JBDSBS010000472.1, read on the forward strand.
ACTTCTTCGCATAGCAGATCGAATCGGCGAGCACGAGACGGCCTTCGGCATCGGTGTTGAGCACTTCGATCGTGCGCCCGTCCATCGCCGTGACAACGTCACCTGGGTTCTGCGCATTGGGCCCCGGCATGTTCTCGGCCGCGGCGATCAAACCGACGAGGTTGTGCTTGGGCCTGTGGTCGCTCAGCCCACCGTTCGCCAGCGCATGGAAGAACCCGAGCACCGCGCCGGCCCCACACATGTCGTAGCGCATCTCGTCCATCTTGCCCGCGGGCTTGATGCTGATGCCGCCGGTGTCGAACGTCAG
>JBDSBS010000473.1:0-4067 GCA_039921435.1 Planctomycetota bacterium
CGACGGCGCTCGAGGAGAACTTCTCGGCGAGTGCTCAGTTCGTGTTCCAGATGTTGCTTGTCGGCGGCGCGATCGTGGCAGGGCTGTTGATGGCCGGCGTGCTGCTGCCGCCGCCGCTCGACGTCGAACCGGACTCGCGAGGGCGCAGGCTGTCGGAGTGAAGGGTGCGCTCCTGGTCTACTCGAGGGCAACGAGAACCTCTTCGCGCGGCAGGCCGACTGTTCGAGCACTTCGTGGTCCTCGAGCTGCATCGACGTCTGAGCTACTACCGTTCTGAAGCGCGACTCTACTTCTGGCGCACGAATCTCGGTGCCGAGGTCGACGTCGTCGTCGAGAAGCACGGGCGCTTGGTCTTGGCTGCCGAGATCAAAGCCAAGAGTCACATCGCCGGCGGCGATCTGTCCGCGCTGCGCACGTTCCACGAGGCTCACCCCGAAGTTCCTCGCTTCGTCGTGTCGAAGGTCCCCGAGTCGTTCGAGCTGGATGGGGTTCAGGTGAAGCCTTGGCACCAGTTTTTGCCGAGTGGCTCGACTTCGCGTGATCTCGGGACGGTTGCGCTGGGCAGCTCCTTCCGCATGGCCAAGCGTCGCCTCGATGTCGCTGGTTGGTCCTCGACCGGGATGCGACCGCTCTGCCGTAGCACCGAAAAACCTACGCATTGGCGCGCGCTGACTAGACCCTCGTCCTTCGCAATGGTGCCGCTGCTGAGGCCGCTGTGGGCTCGCGCTAGCGATCTGGCGGCGGGTGAGCTCGCCGCACTCCGCCAAGAGAGGCCCGCCACATGGATTCTCGATTCTCGCGAGTCGAGGAAACGATGGCCGCCGTCGATGAGTTGCAGGCTATGCTGCCTCGCCGATTCTGCCGATGACCCCTCGTTTCGACCCCCACGCACGTCTCGACCAATTCCCGATCCTACGTGTGCTCCGTGAGCGCGTGCTCGTGTTCGACGGTGCCATGGGCACCCAGATCCAGAACGCCGACCTCACGCTCGAGGACTTCGCCAACCTCGAAGGCTGCAACGAGATCCTGGTCGACACTCGCCCCGAGGTGATCGCGGCGATCCACGCCCGCTACTTCGAGGCCGGTGCCGACGTCGTCGAGACCAATTCGTTCGGCGGGCTGCCCTACGTGCTCAGCGAGTTCGGCATCGCTGAGCGCGCCTTCGAGCTCAACGAGATGGCCGCCGTCGTGGCGCGCAAGGTCGCCGACGAGCATTCGACGAAGGCTCGCCCGCGTTTCGTCGCCGGCTCCGTCGGTCCTGGCACCAAGCTCGTGACGCTCGGCCACATCTCGCCGAACGAACTGTTCGATGCCTACAAGATCTACTGCAAGGGCCTGATCGCGGGCGGCGTCGACTGCCTCAACATCGAGACTTGCCAGGACATCCTGCAGGTCAAGCTGGCGATCCTCGCGGCGCGCGACGCGATGGCCGAGCTCGGCCGAGAAGTGCCCATCTTCTGCACCGTGACGATCGAGACGACCGGCACGATGTTGGTCGGCAGCGACATAGCCGCCGCGGTGACCACGCTCGAGGCGCTGCCCGTCGACGTCATAGGCCTCAACTGTGCGACCGGACCGGACCTGATGCAGGAATCGGTGCGGCACCTCGGCAAGACGACCACGCGCACGGTCATGGTCATGCCCAATGCGGGCCTGCCGCGCAACGTCGGTGGCCAGGCGGTCTACGACCTGACGCCCGCCGAGCTAGCTCGCTTCCAGGCCCGCTTCATCTCGGAGTATGGCATCGGTGTTGTCGGCGGCTGCTGCGGCACGACGCCCGAACACGTCAAGGCCATGGCAGCCGCCGTGTCGGGTCTGAAGCCAAAGTCGCGGCCCGTGGACTACCAGCCGCAGCTCGCGTCGCTGTTCCACTCGGTGTCGCTCGACCAGGATTCGGGCCCGTTGATCGTCGGCGAGCGCACGAATGCCAACGGCAGCAAGAAGTTCAAGGAGCTCATGCTCGGCGGCGACGTCGAGGGCATGCTGCAGATGGCGAAGGAGCAGGCGCACGAAGGTTCGCACGTGCTCGACGTCTGCATGGCCTACGTCGGCCGCGACGAGGCCGGCGACATGCTCAAGCTGTTGCAGCCGATGGTGCAGCAGGTGACGGCGCCCGTGATGATCGACAGCACGCAGATCGACGTCGTCGAAAAGGCTCTGCACGTCGTGCCTGGTCGCGCGATCATCAACTCGATCAACCTCGAGGACGGCGAAGACAAAGCCGACGCCTTGTGCAAGCTGGCCCGGCGCTACGGCGCTATGTTCGTCGCGCTGACCATCGACGAACAGGGCATGGCGAAGACAGCCGAGCACAAGCTCGCCGTCGCCAGGCGCATCTACGACATCGTCGTCAACCGCCACGGCATGAATCCGGGCGACCTGATCTTCGACCCGCTGACGTTCACGATCGGTTCGGGCGACGAAGCCTCGCGCGATGCCGGCGCGCAGACATTGAAGGGCATCGAGCTGATCAAGCAGAACATGCCAGGCGTGCGCACGATCCTGGGCCTGTCGAACATCAGTTTCGGTCTCGATCCGTACCCGCGCCAGATCCTCAACTCGGTCTACCTGGCCGAGGCGATCAAGCACGGTCTGTCCGCCGCGATCGTGCACGCCAGCAAGATCATCCCGACGCACAAACTCGACGACGACGACAAGAAGGTCACGCTCGACCTGATCTATGACCGCCGCAGCGAGGGCTACGACCCGCTGTTCAAGTTCCTCGAGCGCTTCACCGGCAAGAAGCGCATCGACATGGGCGCTGCGGCCGACGAATCGACGTTGCCGGTCGAAGAGCGGCTCAAGAAGCGCATCATCGACGGCAACAAGATCCACATCGGCAAGCACCTCGACGAGGCGATGCTCAAGTACAAGCCGCTCGAGATCGTCAACGACATTCTGCTGGGTGGCATGAAGGTCGTCGGCGACCTGTTCGGCAGCGGCGAGATGCAGTTGCCGTTCGTGCTGCAGAGCGCCGAGGCGATGAAGGCAGCGGTCGGCTACCTGCAGCCGTTCATGGAAAAAGTCGAAGGGGAGACCAAGGGCACGATGGTGATCGCCACCGTGCGTGGCGACGTGCACGACATCGGCAAGAACCTCGTCGACATCGTCGTCAGCAACAACGGCTACAGCGTGATCAACCTCGGCATCAAGGTGCCGATCGAGCAGATCCTCGAGGCTGCGCGCCAACACAAGGCCGAGGCCATCGGCATGAGCGGCCTGCTCGTCAAGAGCACCGTCGTCATGAAGGAGAACCTCGAGCTGATGAGCCAGCGCGGCATCACGACACCGGTCGTCTGCGGCGGTGCTGCGCTCAACCGCCACTACGTCGAAGAGGACCTGCGCGCGGCTTACACGAGCGGGCCGGTCTACTACGGCGCGGATGCGTTCTCGGGCTTGCACATCATGGACGAGCTGACGGGGCGCGCGAAGGCAAAGCCCATGACGCAGAAAGCCGAGCCGCAGAAGCGCGTCACGAGCCACCGCCGCATGACGCGGGCCGACAAGGAGAAGCTGCTCGAGCACGCGTTCGCCGAATACTCCGACAGCGGCGTCGAGCCCGCCAAGGTGATCCCCGAGCCGCCGTTCTGGGGCCCGTCGGTCGTCGGCCCCGATGAACTCGATCTCGGCACTGTGCTGCAGTACGTCAACAAGAAGGCGCTGTTCCGTCTGCAGTGGCAATACAAGCAGGGCAAGCGCAGCGAGGCTGACTACACGCGGTTCGTCGCCGAGTTCGTCGAGCCGCGCTTCAAGGAGTGGCAGAAGCGAGTGCGCGCCGAAAAGACGCTCGAACCCCGCGTCGTCTACGGCTACTGGCCGTGCTACAGCGAGCGCAACACGTTGGTCGTGCTGGACCCGAAGGATCGCAAGAGTGAGCTCTGTCGCTTCGACTTCCCGCGGCAGCCGGGCGGTCGCCGGCTCTGCCTCAGCGACTTCTTCGCCAAGAAGGAACGAGGCGAGCTCGACGTCGTCGGTCTTTCGCTCGTGACCATGGGCGCGATTGCGAACCAGGAGAGCGAGCGGCTGTTCAAGGAGAACCGCTACGACGAGTACCTGCACTTCCACGG
>JBDSBS010000474.1:0-2958 GCA_039921435.1 Planctomycetota bacterium
GATGAGTACACCCTTTGGCGCGCCCGTGGTGCCCGACGTGTAGATGACGTACGCGAGGCTGCGTGCATCGGACCATGGGGGCAACCAAGGCGCAGCCGCCGGAGGCAGCGGCGTGGGGGGCGGAGCCGCGAGTAGTTGGGTAACGTCGAGCACACGTTCGGCAGGCATGCCAAGGTGCTGGATCCGCGCTGTGAAGCGCGCGTCGGTGAGCACGACAATGGCCGCCGAGTCGCGCAGCACGTGTTCGATGTGCACATCGGGAAAGCCCGCCTCGAGGCACACGTAGGCCGCGCCGCACTGCAGCACGGCGAGTTGTGCGGCGTACAGCCGGGCCGAGTCGCGCGGCAGCAGCACGGCGACGACGCATTCTCCGGTCACGAACGGACGCACGTCGACCGCGATCGCCGCTGCCTGCCGCGCGAGTTCTCGGTACGTGGTGCCCGTTCGCGATGCACGATCGGCCGCCGGCGGCACGTCGATGGCCAGCAGTTCCGGCCACCGCTGCGCCGCTCGCTCGAACAGTTGATGAAGCAGCATGCCGTGGCGCGGCAGGCTATCCGATCGGCTCGCTCGAGCTTGCGGGCCGCGCCACTTGTGCGGCCAACGGTCGCAGGTGCGCGGCCAGGTGGGGAAGCAACGCCTGCTGTTGCTCGGGCGTCAGGTGCTTGAAGCCAGAGATCACGCCGCGGCATGCCGGCGCGCCGCAGCCGCACGGGAACGGCGCCGCCATGTCGTACTCGGTCGTCGCGTAGTCGAAGGTGACCTCTTCGCCGCGCGCGATGTCACGTAGGGCGATGAGGGTGCGCTCGCGCAGCATGGCGTTGGGCGCACACGAGTGGTTGAGGAAGCGCCAGACGTGGCGGTCCATGTCGTCTTCGAGATTGGCCGGCACGGGTGGATCGACGTGCTCGTTGGCACCGACCTGCACCGAATAGCGCGACGGCTCGGCAGTGATGCGCCCATTGACGAACAGAAGGTTGGCTCCGGCTGGCATGTCGTCGATGGCGACGACCTGGAACTGTTCTCGCAGACGCACGACGGCGATGCCTGGTCTGGGGGTGGGACTCTGGGTCATGAGCTGGGCCGGGATGGTGGCCGGGGCGGGCGCGCGTTGGGGCGCCTGCTACGGTTGTCGCGGACATGTCCCCACTGCCGCGTTGGCCGCATCGCCGCCGACTGTGCTCGTTCGACTTCGGGCGCGGTAGTCTTGCCGGGGGCGGTGCGGCAGCCGCGCACCTGCTCGCGAGTCGACTTCGCACCACGTTTGGGCAGGTCGGTAGACTGCGCCACCGAGTTCCCATGAACATCGCACGAGCCCTCGTCCTGACCGTCGCACCGGCAGTTCTTGCACAGGGCACCGAAGGTCCTGCGCAGCGCTTTGCCGAGGTCCGCGCGCAGCTCGTGCAGCAGGTGGAGGCCCAACTGCGTTCCGACGATCTCGCGACCGTCGCCTGGGGCGCCTACACGGCCGCCGAGTTTCGACTCGACGGCTGCATCGCCGATCTGCGCAAGAAGCTCGCCGCGCTCACTGCCGGGGACACGAGTCCGCTCCGGTGCGCCCGCACAGCACTGCTGGACGCCTTGATCCAGACGAATGCCGGCGTGCCCGGTGAGGAGCTGGCACCGTTCCTCGATTGCGGTGTGCCGGCGCTCGTGCTGCTGGGTCGCAGCAGCGATGCCAATCGCGAACTGCTGCGGCGGGCGTTTCGTCCCCATGCCGGCATGAGTACCTGGCAACGCGCCTGCGGCAATCTGCTCGCCAACCTGCGCGATGCGGAGTTCGTGCGCGACCTCGTCAGTGGCCCGCTGGAAGTATGGGTTTGGGTCGCCGATCCCGGTCGACAGGAGCGAGCGGAGATCCCCGTGGGCGGGGGCAGCGTCGCCTGCAGCGGGTTTCCCGTGCCCGCGGGCTTCCCTCCCATCGCTCGCCACCGACTCACCACCGCCGGCGAGGCGGGCGCCGTGCTGGTAGCGCAGGGGGCACAATCGGTCTTCGTCCATCGCTCGTGGTACCACGGCGGGCTGCACTGTGAGTGGTCGGAAAGCTACGGCGAGTACCACTCAGCGCGCGTGGCCTGGCTCGAGCAGGTGCTCGGCGCCGAACAGAGGCTGCTCATCGAAGGCATCGACGAGCCAGTGGCGATCGAGTGGAACGGACCGGATGCGTTGCTCGCATTCGTTCAGGAGCGTCGGCGCCAGGTCGAGCTGCGATGGCGCGCGCTCGTCGCGGCGTGCGTCCAGGCCAAGCTGCCGACGGTCGATTGGGACGCGGAACGGCCGCCGCGCGTCCAGTTCGAGTTGCTCGATTGCCGCGCCGAGCAAAGTGTGCCGCTGCCCGACGTGAACGCTCGCGCGCCGAAGTGACGCGAACAGGCTGCGAACTCGCGCGCCGAAGGGGACTGGATCTGACATTGGGCCGCATTCTGTGACCGAGCGTCGCTGTGAGCCCCTGGCGGGTGAGCGCTGTCAGGCTGGGCGTTCTGACACCGAAAGCAGTCCGTGGCGGCGCCAGCCGATCGTCAGCAGCCACGTGCGGGCAAAGGTGACCGGGCGAACGACGGCCTCGAGTCCGCGCACGACGATCGTCTCGCGAAAGCCATTGAACCACGGCGCCGAGGTGAAGGTGTCGATGGCCTGGGTGACGGCGACTGCGCGACCTTCCGCCGCGTGCTTTCGACCATTGCCCAGCACGTAGCGCAGCACGTTCCGCACCTCGCGAGGTGAGCGCAGGATGTGGTCGTGGTAACGATCGGCAAAGACCCGCCCGCGGCGTTGCCACAGCCGGTTGAGGGCGCGGGCGATGCGAACCATCAGGCCCTGCACGCCGCGCGATAGCGTTGTGCGGCCGGTCGCCTCGACGACGAGGTGCAGGTGGTCGTTGAGCACCGCGTAGTGGATGAGCCGGAAACCGTTTCGGTCGCAGCCGGCAGCGAAGGCCGATCGCAGGGCGGCGTAGGC
>JBDSBS010000475.1:0-5016 GCA_039921435.1 Planctomycetota bacterium
GAGACGATGGCTTCTTGGGCGCGCTTGGGAACCGACTCCATGTCGTACAGCACGCCGTCGATGCGCATGCGCACTTGCAGACGGTCTGCGTACGGTTGCAGGTGGATGTCCGAGGCGCGCAGTTTGAGCGCCTGGAACAGCAACATGTTGACGAGCTTGATGACCGGCGCCTTGTTGGCGTCGAGCAAGTCCTCCGACTCGTGGATGTTCTCCGCGATGCTGACGATGTCGGTGTCCTTGACATCCTGCAGCGCCTCGTCGACGCCGTCGGCCTTGTGGCGGTAGGCGCGATTGATGAGGCTGGCGATGTCGCCGCGCGAGGCGAGCACGGCCTCGACCTCGCGGCCCAGCAGCGTCGACAGGTCGTCCATCGGTTGGACTTCGAGCGGCCGATGTGTGGCGACACGCAGCACCGACCCGGTGTCCTCGACAGCGATCAGGCCGTGCGTGCGGGCGAACTGGACCGGGATCTTGTGGATGAAGTCGCCGGGCACGGCAACACCCTCGAGGCTCGGGCGGTACTCGAGTCCGAGCAGTTCACCGAAGAACTGCAGGCACTTGGGCTCGGGCAGCATGTTTTTGCCGACGAGCACCTGGTCCAGCTGCTGGCCGGTCTCCTGTTCGGTTCGCAGCGCTTCGTCGATCTGCGCCGCGTTGAGACCGGCCTTGCGCAGCAGGCCCTCGCGGATGCGATCCTGGAACACGGTCGGGCTGGCGGAACCAGGGTTCATCGGTTCTTGGCCCCACTGCTCTTGGCCCCACCGCTCGTGGCACCACCGCTCTTGGCACCACTGCTCGTGGCACTACTGCTCGTGGCACCACTGCTCTTAGCTCCACTGCGGCTGGATGCACCGCTGCCAGGAGCGTCGCCGTGAGTTCCGCCATTGCGAGGGCCACCGCTGTGCGCTCCATCCACCGCGTCCGGCGAACGCGGCGCGGTCGGGGTGCCGGGCTGCTTGCCTTGCGCCTCGATTGGGGTCGTGCGCCGGTAGGTAGGCATCTCGTATTCACCCTGGGCGTCGAGGTCTTCGACGGTCGTGCCCATGTCTTCGAGCGTGCGCGCTTGCGCGCTCGTGGTGCCGTTCCAGCGGCGGTCGATGATGCGCAGGCGGCGCTCACCGATGTAGTCAGCGGCTTCGAGCTTGCGCTGCAGACTCACGTGCCAGAGGTCCTGGAAGTCGTCTTCGTCGAGGATGGTCGGCGTGACGAAGAAGTAGAGGTTGGTCTTGTTGGTCGTGCTCTCGCTGCGGCGGAACAGGAAGCCGAGCAGCGGAATGTCTTTGAGCAGCGGGATGCCGCCGTCACTCCAGGACTCGGAGTCCTCGATGACGCCGCCGAGCACCATGGTGGCGTCGCTGGGCATGGTCACCTGCGTCTTGATCGTGCGGCGCAGCACGATGCCGCCGCCCGTCGCCGAGTTTGGGTCGAAGGCGCCGACGAACCGGCTCACTTCCAAGCTGATGTTCAAGCGCAGGTAGTTATTTGGCGAGATCGTCGGCGAGATCTCGAGCGTGACGCCGGCGTTGCGCGGTGGTCCGTTGGACTGCTGCGTCGTCGACGTGCCCTGGGTGCTCTGCGTCGTCGGGCGTTCCTCTTCGGTCTTGACGATGGCGGTCTCGTTGTTGTTCACGAGCACGCTCGGCAACGAGAGGATGTTGGCGCGGTCGTCGCTCGACAGCGCGTTGATGAGCAGCGGCACCGAGAAGTCTCCGCCGCTGATGATGCCGCCGGTCAGCCCTTGCAGTGGGTTCGCGAAGTCCGGCAGGCGCGTGTCCGGCAGGCCGTCGCCGTCGTTGTCCGTGAAAGCGGATTGGCCGAAGCTCGAGAAGCCGAAACCGCGCGTGAAGTTGCCGTTCGCTTTGAGGTCGAGCAGACCCAGTTCGACGCCGAACCGGTCGAGGTCGCCGGTCGTCAACTCGACGAGGGCCGCTTCGATGAGCACCTGCGGTTGGCGGCGATCGATCTTGTCGATCAGGGCCTGGATCTGTGCCCACTTGGTGCCGGCGGCCGAGACGAGCAGGCTGTTGCTCTCCTTGTGCGCTTGGATGACCGTCTTGCGCGTGCGCCGCGCGGCCGCTGCGCCAGCGCCGGCCGGTGTCGCGGCTTGCGTTTCCGCGCTGTTGTCCTCGGTCATGAACGTGTTGAGCGTCGCGCGCAGGTCCTCGGCGAGCACGTTCTTCAATGGGATCACGCTGGCCGCGCCGTCGATCGGCAGTCCAGGTACGTCCAGACGCGCGATCAGGTCGAGCGCCTCGTTGACGTGGTCCTTGGTGCCGCTCAGCACGAGCGCCTTCTGCGAACTGTGCACGACGACCTTGAGCTGCGGCTGGGCCGAAGCCGCGCTGCCTTGGGCGCCAACTTGTTCCCCCTGCAGGATCGCCGCTCGGATGCGATTGCGGCTTTCGAGCACGTCCGTCAGGATCGGTTCGAGTTCCTCTGGTGCCTGGTGCTCGAGCTGCATCACCTGCACGACGAGGTTCGGAGGTTCGGTTGGCACGTCGACGAGCTTGAGCAGTTCGACGGCGGCGAAAACTTGCGGGCCGAAGCCCTGCACCAGCAGGGCCGAGTTGGTGCCGACGTTGCCGAGCGTCACGGAGGCGCCGGCTCCGGTGGTGCCAGTCTGCGCGTAAAACGGTCGCAGCGCGTTGGTGGCGACCTGCGCGTTGATGTTCTTGAGTGGAACCGTCGTCAGGATCGGCACGCCCGTCTGGTTGCGAAAATTGGGCAGTTCGTCGGGCGTCACGTACTTGGCGCCGTTCGTGATCTCGCGGTTGCGCGGGCCGGCCATGTTGACGATCTCGAGCATCTCGAGGTCACCTTCGCCGCGCGGCACGACAGCGAAGCCCTTGATGTAGAGCATCGTCTGGAAGAACGAGAAGAAGTCGTCGGCGAAGCGGTCGCGCTTGATTCGGAACGTGCCGAGGAAACTGATCGTGCTGCCGCCCTGACCTGCGCCCTGCAGTTCGTTGAGGCTGAAGGTGAATCGCCTGCCGGTCACCTCCTGCGTCCACTTGATGAACTCGGACAGCTCCATGCCATTGCTCTCGTTCATCGAGAAGGCGATGGTGTCGGTGGCCTGGTCGACCACCAAGCGCGGGGTCGGGCCTTGGGGGGGATTCTGCCCCGCGGGTGGAGGCGGGGGAGTCACCTGGCCGAGCAACACGTTGCCCGGAAGGGTCGCGCCGATAGCCACCAATCCGAGCAGCGCGGACTGCACGGCCTTGGCTAGCACTCGCGCCCGCTGGGACACTCCGGGGCTCGCTGCAGGGTGCACCGCGGGGCTCGCTAGCATCGAACCGTGCTCGGCCTGCAGGAAAGGTGTCGAAGGCCAGGTGCCGGGTGCACCGGAGAAAACGTGGTCGACCATGGTCTGTTGTCTCGGGGTCTGTTGCTCGGGTGGCAGACCCCGCTGCGGAGGTACTGAGGAACCGCCTTCGGACTGCGGCGGTAGGTTTTTATTTCCGGTCGACGATGCAAGGAAGCCGGAAGTCCGTGTTTCCGACTTTCCGTTTGCGCGCTTTCCGCGGCATCGGTTGCATTCGGTGCAGTGGCGTCGAGCTGACTTCGCGCTGCACACGCTTCATGAAGCTGTCCGATCTGATCACCACCGACCTCGTCGCTCTGCCGTTGCGCGCCGCTGACAAGTGGGAGGCGTTGGCGGCGATCGCCCAGGTGCCGGCCACGGCGGGCAAGTATGCGCAGAGCCTCGTGGCGACCGTCGAAAATGCGCTGGTCGTGCGCGAACGCAGCATGACGACCGGCATGGAGCACGGCATCGCGATCCCGCACGCGGCCATCGACGGCATCGAGGACCTGGTTGCGGTGCTCGGGTTGAACCCGAATGGGATCCCGTTCGAGACGCTCGACGGTGAGCCAGCCCGCATCATCATCGGGCTCGTCATCCCGCGGAACAAGAAGCTGGCGCACATCAAGACGTTGGCCGAGATCGCCAAGCTGCTGTCCCGCGCGGATGTTCGAGACCGTCTGCTGCGCTGCACGGACGCCGTGGCGGCAGTCCAGGCCCTGGCGGATGCGCAGGCGACACCTCGGTAGTTGCCTTGCACCGATGCCTGTCTCGGTTTGCGCTGGAGCGACTAGCGGCAGCCAAGCGGCACGTTCAGTGACCGACGGCATGCTGTCCGAGCCGGGTATCCTGCTCCGCATGGTTGCCAACGAGCCGAGTCGGCCCGAGCACGTCGATGTCGATGGGGCGCAGGTGGCTGCTGCCTGGGCTGGACCGAGCACGAGTACGATCGCCGCGCTCGTGGCCGCAACTGCGTGGTCCGCCGCGTGTGTCTGGTTCGTGCTCGATGCTGCCGCGACCCGTTCCCGCCTGACCCAGATGGCGCAGGCATCGGCGATCGATTGGATGCCGCTGCTCGCGACGGCCGGCGCCGCAGTGCTGGTGGCCTGGCCCGCGGCTCGGACTGCGCGAGGGCACGCTGCGGCCGGGCTCGCGGCGGCGATTGTGTTGCTCACGGCCACGTTGCCGGAGTGGATGCCGGGCTCAGGACTCTCCGAGCTGCGCGCCCTCGGATGGCCCGGCGGGACCTGGCGCTTGGTGTCGCACGCGATAGCACTCGGACTCGTGTTCGGCATGCTTGCCGCGAGAGGCGGGCGGCGACCGGCACACTGGTTTGCGTCGCCATTCCAAGTGACGACGACTGCTCTGGCTGCCGTCGTCGCTGCTGCGGCCGCCATGGCTTGGGTCAAGTGGCACGCCGAACTCGGACAGGGCACTCTCGGCGTGGTCTCCCTCGGCTTGACCTTGCTGGCGCTGGTTGCCACCGGCGCGCTCGGTACGGGAGCCGCGGGAGCCGGGCCGCGGGCGCGCCCTTTTGGCTGGTTGTTGGTGTCCCTCGTTGTTCTGGCGTTGCTCTGGGCCGCCGCGCCGGTCGGACTTTGGCGAGGCCGCGGGGAAGTCGACGTCGTGGTCTATTGCGCGGCAGTGGCCGCCGCGGCGTGGTCGCTGGCGAATCGAACCGCCGGGATCGCGGTGGGCGTGGCGGCGGCGGC
>JBDSBS010000476.1:0-3186 GCA_039921435.1 Planctomycetota bacterium
AATCGAGAATTCGGTGCAGTGCCGTGCAGGGTCTCGCGCACCCGCAACTCAAGCGTGCCCTCGGCAGACGTGCGCACAACTTCGCCTGCCACCAGGGAGTGCGAGGCCTTGAACAGAAACACGCTCGGCGGATCTATCGCGGCCGCGAGCGCCAGCGTCGATGCGCATGCGCAAGACACGGCCACGAACCACGTTCCGAATAGCGCAACCATCTTCGCCACCGGGGTTTATCCGATCAACGCCACGCCCGCGACACTTTCGGCGCTTCGGGCATGAGGTTCGCCGCACCGCGTGGTGCGGCGACCTTATGGGGTTCTCGCGGCTTTAGTTGCAGCTGGTCGGGCCTTCGAGTTCCTCGAAGCTGGAACCGAAAATGCGGCCCGGGTCTGGTACCGGGCCCGTGCCGTTGACCCGTACGTTGTCGAGATAGAAACCCTCTTCTTCCGAGCCCGGATCCGACGTAAAGCGCCACCGGACCATCACCGCACGATTCGCAAACGCGGCGAGGTTGGTCGTCTTGGCCTGGAACAATGTCAGGCTGGAGCCCGTGAATGCGCCGTGCGTTGCGGCGTAACCACAGGCATTGACGGGTGGCGACCCGGTCGCGCTCAGCGTCGCTGGATAACCGCCGTCTGGCGGCAGGTCGGACCAGGTGGCACCCCCGTCGGACGAGATCTCCACGACCACACCGTCCCAATTCACTTCCAGGTTGTAACGCGCGTCATAGGTGAGCGACGCGCCATTCGGGACGACGAAAGGTGGGGACGTGATCGCGGCGCACGTATTCGCGAGATAGGTCTGCCCATCCCCGGCATTGTGGTAGCTGAAGCTGCCCGTGCTCGCGCGCGTGTTGCTGATTCGCCACGGCGATTCCATGGTCATGTAGGTGTTGTCGTCGACGTCATCGACGTAACCCACGCCAGACGGACCGCCGGGGCCCACCGGCGTCGCATTGACGATGGTGCTCGGCGAGCTCAGGTTGTTGGCCCCATCGCGTGCGGTGATGCGGTAGTAGTACGGCTGGCCCGACGTCACCGCGGTGTCGGTGAATGCGTCGGTTGTCGGGTTGCCGATCTGTGTCGGTGCAGTGAAGTACGGATTGGTGTCGCGCTCGACCAGATAGTTGACGCCCGGATTCAACGCGCAGTTGGAGGTGGCCGCAGCCCAGTCGAGTGCAACCGAGCAGCTTGAGTTGGTGAAGTCGCGCGTGATCGCTTGCGTATCGAAGGTCGGCCTGCGCGTGCAATTGTCGCTCGACAGGCCACTTACGCAGGACGACGCGTCGCCTTCCACGTCGTTGCTCGCGCCGCGCACCCTGTAGGCATACGTGTCGCCACCCTGGCTGGTGGTGTCGACCAGAGGGCTGCCTGCGCCGTGCGCCACCATGCGGAAGGCGCGGGCTGGAGCGGCTGCGCAACTGCCGTCCGCGCGATAGAGCTGGTAACCCTGTGTGCTCGAACCGGTAAAACCGATGCCCACCCCCGAGGTGTTGTTGCTGGCAATCGCGATTGCGGTGGGAGCGGCATTCGCGGCTGTATCCGGCACGCCGAACGCACCCGACGCGACCAGTGCGTAGCCTTGCCGGTCGGAACCCTCACGGCCATTGCCCGGCACATCCGTGGCCTTGACCCGCAAGGTGTAGGCACCCGCAGCAGGCGCCACAATGCGGATCTGCTCGACGTTGTTGCGGTCGTCCGCGATGCCTGCGTTGGGCGACGATACGCCTGCAGCGAACGCGTTGCCCCGATAAAGATTGGTGCCGCCTGGTCCCGACACTTCGAGATCGAGGTTATTGACGCGATTGATTGCGGAGCCGGGCGCGCCTTCGGGGTCCATCCAGACGAGACTGACCCGAAAATCCTCGCCCGCGCCGACGGCGTTGAGCGTGTACTCGTGCATTTGCCCAGTATTGAGACCGGCATCGTTTTCGCGCTCGAAGTAACGCATGCGCCGGTTGTCGCCAGCACCGCCGCCGATGGCGCTGTTGAAGTACAGGGTATTCTCGAGAAACATGCGGCCCCAGCCAAATGAGTTGGTGGGATATGCGCCAAGGATTGCGGTGCCGTTCACCAGCACTGCCTTCATCAAGGCGCCGTTCGGGTCGGCGACGTCGGCCGCGGTCTTCGCGCCGCGCGGATAGAAACCTTCGCTGAAATATTGACGCATCAACGCGGAACCGCCAGCGATGGTGGGCGTTGCCATGGAAGTCCCACTGAGCGACTTGCTCGTTCCGGCCTGGACTGTCGCACCATTGTTGGAGTTTCCGGAAGCGGAAATGATCGCGCTGCCCGGTGCCATGATGTCCGGCTTGATGCGATTGTCGTCGGTGGGCCCCTGGTTCGAGAAAGACGCAAACGCGGTGCTGTTGCCGTGCCCCATCGCGCCGACGGTCAGCACGTTCTTGCCGTTGCCGGGAGTGCCGGTGCTGCCCACGATCGGGACCCCGTCATTGCCGGCCGCTACAGCGATCAGCAGGTTTTCGAGTTCCCAGGCGGTGGAGTCGGCATCGATGTCGTTGCCACCATAGGCGCCCGCACTCGCTGAGCCCCAACTGTTGCTGTGGATGCGGGCGCCCGCGGTGACGGCCTGTCTCAAGGTGCCGCCAAGGTCGTTGATGCGCAGTCCCGCACCCGCGCCCTCCAGTCCAATATCCTGGAACAGGATCTGCGCATTGGGCGCCATGCCGTCATCGCCGCTCACATCGTGCGCAGGGTCGGTCGGCGACGAGGTCTGACCGCGATCGCCGGCGACGGAACCTACGACATGCGTGCCGTGAAACACTCCGCCGTCGTACGCGGTGGCTCCAGGCTGCACGAAGTATCCAAACACCTTGCGGTTCGGGAAAGTGTTGCCCACCAGGGGCAACAACGGCGATTCGGCGTCGGTGATTTCGGTGACGACGCCGGCCCCCTTGTCGAGCGCGGTAAACCAGGACTCGTTGCGATCGAGTCCAGAGTCGGCGACTGCGACGATCTGGCCAGAGCCAATGAGATCGCGATCCCAGATTGGGCTGCCGGTCGCCGCATTGGCCTGGATCGACGGAAACGACTCGTCGTTGAACATCTTCGGCTCGACGAAAGGTGCGATCCAGAGGACACCGTCGATGCGGGAAAGCGCCACGACCGCTTCCTGATACTTGAGGCTCGGCACTCGGACGCGCAGTCGCGGATGATTGGCGTCTTCGCG
>JBDSBS010000477.1:0-4870 GCA_039921435.1 Planctomycetota bacterium
AGTTCCTCGGCCTGCCAACGCAGCCGGTAGAGTTCGGCGATCTGCGCGCGCGTGAAGTGTGCGCGACGCAACGAGGTGAAGAAGAAGGACTCCTCGCCCTCCGGATTCGTCAGCTTGATCGCACGCATCTCGATGGGCTCGGCACCTCGTTGCGTGTCCTTGGCGGGCGGAATGATGACACGACAGTCGTCACCACCGCTCGCGCGGAAGTCATCGATCGCCTCGAACGAATGCGACTCCGGGATTCGGACGAGGAAGTCGATGCCGTGATCGAGCAGGATGCGCAGGATCTCGTGCGACGGGTATCCGCGATCCAGCACCAGCACGTCGCCTTCCCGCAACACTTCGAGGTGATCGAGCAGCAGCTGGCGCTCGCAGGAGCCCTATAGGTCGATCACGACGTCGCTCGGAACCTGGGTCATCACGTTGACGAGCGCGCTCACCGTCGCCTGCGGGACGTGACCGCCTTCGGGTCGGCCAAAGCTGGCATCGAGTTCGGGACTCCGTTGCAGGTTGAACTTGCAGCCATCGACAGCGAACACCCTACGACCATTCCAGCGCGAAGCGCCTCGGAACACGGATTCCATTTTGCTCGCGGCTCCGTGCAAGACGTGTCGCAACAGCTCGCTCGGCAACTTGCCACGCGCCTGGCAGAACGCCGAGGCCGAAACAGGCTCTGGCGTCGGCAACGGCACGCCGTGCGTGGCGCACTCGTCCCAGAACGAGTCCAGGAGATGCCGGTAGCCTCGTCGATTGGCGTCGCTCGCCATGAACAAGAGCAGCACCACGAGCAGATCGGGGGTCAGCTTTCCACTGCGACTGAAGTCGCGTCGACTGCAGCGAAGGCGAGGATCACTCGCATCCGCGAGGATCGTCGAGATCAGATCGAAAATCTGACGAGATGTGCCACCGTTGGCACAAATTTTCAGCTTCCGGCTTGGGCCGGCAACGTGGTGCACCAGAGCGCCAGCAGGGTCAGGACGGCTGTGGCGGCGTGTCGCGTGAGCATGTGCATTCGTCGGGCGATGTGGGTGGTCGGCTATGGTAGCCCAGTCCCAAAGGGCTCCGTCGCCACGATCTCGTCAATGGCGCGAATGGAGGCCGCATCCCGAGGTGCCTCATCCATGCGAACTCTTCCCGTCCTGTCCACCCTGCTGTTGGCCGCGATCGTTTCATCGCAGCAAACACCATCCGCGCAGCAGTCGACGGCCGCGCTCGCCGAGCAGGTCGATCTCCTGTGCAAGCCGCTCATCGCGAGCGAGCTGGCCGTGGGCTTCGTCGTTGGCGTGATCGACCGCGACACTGAGCTTGTGCGCGGCTACGGCGTCATCGAACGCGGCCGTGCGGATGCGCCCGACGGTGACACCGTCTACGAGATCGGGTCGGTCTCGAAGGTGTTCACAGGTCTGTTGTTGGCCGATGCCGTCGAGCGAGGTGTCGTGGCACTCGACGACCCGGTGCAGAAGTACTTGCCCGAGGGCGTCGTGCTGCAGACGTTCCAAGAGAAGCCCGTGCTGCTGTGGCACCTGTCGACGCACACGTCGGGCTTGCCGCGGCTACCGGACATGAGCGGCTCTGATCCGAAAGATCCGTACGCGCACTTCACGGCCGAACGGCTGTACGAAGTGCTGCCGCAGGCGACCGTGCGTTGGGAGCCGGGCAGCAAGTACGAGTACAGCAACCTGGCGGTTGGTTTGCTCGGGCACGTGCTCGCACGCGTGCAAGGGGTCAGCTACGACGACCTGCTGCGCAAGTTGTTGGTTGGGATGCCCAATACGACGGTCGCGCTCGACCTGGTGGGCAAGGCTCGTTTGGCGCCGCCGTACGACAGCGATTGTGAACCGAACCACACCTGGGCGCTGGCGGAGCTGGCCGGCGCCGGCGGCATTCACTCCACGGTGCGCGACCTGCTGCATTTCGCCTACATGCATTGGATGGCCGCTCCGGGGTCCGCCGCTCGCTCGTTGGCCATGCAGAAGCGCCACGACGGTGCAAATGGCATCGCGCTCGGACTCGGTTGGCACATCGCCCGCGATGGCATCACGTACTGGCACAACGGCCAGACTGGCGGCTACCACGCCTACATCGGTGTGGAGCCGTCCCTGCAGCGTGCTGTCTGCATCCTCGCCAATACGAGCCGCGGTGAGGTCGATGCGATCGGCGAACGCATCCTGCAGCACTTGAACGGCATCGCCGTCGAACCGCTGAAGATCGAGATGCCCGCGACGATCGAACGTCAGGAACTGCAGCGCCTCGTCGGTCACTACAGCATGTCGCCGGGCGCCATGTTCGACATCACGCTGCAGGACAAGGGTCTGTTCGCCAAGCTCACGGGGCAGCCCGCAGTGCGCATCTACCCGCGGTCGGCGACGGAGTTCTTCTACCGCGCCGTTGAGGCGTCGATCACGTTCGAGCTCGAAGGCGACGCCGTGAAGGCGCTTGTGCTGCACCAGAACGGGCGCGACATGCGGTGTCTGCGAGTGCCGAGCGACGGCGCCGACAAGTAGCACGCGTCAGATCGCATCCCTCACTTCGCATCCCTCACTTCGCATCCCTCACTTCGCATCATCGACGAGCCGCCACGGCATCAGCTCGCTCGCGCGCATTGGCACGAGACGCTGTTCGCCGAACGGCAGATCGGCGGGCACGGTCCACGGCGTGCGCTCGAGCGTGATGCGGTCGCGGTTGCGAGGCAGCCCGTAGAAGTCGGGACCGCGGTGGCTCGCGAAGGCCTCAAGGCGATCGAGCGCCGAAGCCTGCTCGAAGGCTTCGGCGTAGAGTTCGATGCCGGCGTGCGAGGTGTAAATGCCGGCACAGCCGCAGTCGGACTCTTTGGCCGCGCGCGAGTGCGGCGCGCTGTCGGTGCCGAGGAAGAAGCGTGGGTTGTCGCCAGTGGCCGCTTGCATCAGTGCCTCACGGTGCCGTTCGCGCTTCAACACGGGCAGGCAGTACGCGTGTGGCCGCAGCCCGCCTTGGAAGATCGCGTTGCGGTTCCACAGCAGATGGTGCGCCGTGATGGTCGCAGCGATGGTCGGGCCGGCTTGCAGCACGTAGTCGACGCTATCGCCGGTGGTCACGTGCTCGAGCACGAGGCGCAGGCCGGGGAACGCGCGCTGCAGCGGGGCGAGGTGCCGTTCCAAGAACACGCGTTCGCGATCGAACACGTCGACATCGGCATCGGTGACTTCACCGTGCAGCAGCAACGGCACGCCGTGTTGCTCCATGGCCGCCAGCGCGGCGCGCACGCGTTGCCAGTCGGTGACCCCGTTCTCGGAGTTGGTTGTGGCACCTGCGGGATAATACTTCACGGCGTGCACGAACCCGCTGGCCTTCGCCGCGGCGATCTCGGTCGCTGGCGTGTTGTCGGTCAGGTAGAGCGTCATCAGCGGTTCGAACGCGAGCCCTGCCGGCCGCGCCGCGAGGATGCGTTGCCGGTACTCGCGCGCCGCCGCGACGGTCGTCACGGGGGGCTTCAGGTTGGGCCTGACGATGGCGCGCGCAAAGCGGCGCGCCGTGTCGGGCAGCACGGCCGCGAGGGCCATGCCATCGCGCAGGTGGAGGTGCCAGTCGTCGGGACGCGTCAGCGAGAGGCGCATGGGAGCCCGCGACGATACCGGCGGCGGGTGCGCAAGTCGGCCGCGAACTCGGGCGCGTGCGGTGACGTGTCTCGATTGCGAGCGGTGCGTGTGCGGGTTCCGAACGGGTTCGGTTACCCTGGCCAGCGGCACGGCCGTTGGTGTTCGGGCAAGAACAGCCCCTTTGGAGACCTCACCATGCGTACATTCTGGTTCCAAGTGCCCTTCCTGCTGCTCCCGCTCGCTGCGTGCAGCAGCGGCTCGGGCGGCGCGGCTGCGAGCCTGTCCGACACGACGGGCTCCGTCTACGTCGTCGTCGACACGGCGACCGGCAGCGACACCCTCGTGCAATTCCAGGTGGCCGCGGCCGTGCTCGAACGCAGTGACGGCTCGTCGACGGCCAACCTGCTGCGCGAAGCCGACCTGGTCACGTTCGCGGATCCGACCGGCGAAGTCGACGGGCTCGTGCTGCGCTCGGTGCCGACAGGTGACTACACGGTGCTGCACCTGATGCTCGTGCCCGGCAGTGGTGCGGCGTTGCTCGGCAACGGCGACATGCGACCGGCCACCAGCGTCGTCGATCTCGTGGTGCCGATCGCCGATGGCCTGCATCATTCGGCACAGAGCCGCAGTTGGCTCGCGATCGGCCACAACGGCGCGCCGCCGGCCGCCGGTCCGGCGGCGTTGGCCTGGACGCCGAGCCTGACGGCTCGCGTGGACGGCAGCAACCACGAGATCGACGGCTTGCGCGCAGTACTGGTGCAGGCGCCCACCGTGACGACGATGCTCGGTGCGGTCGACGACGGCCTGCTGACGGTCGAGTTCGCCGCCGGGTGCACGTTCGACGACGACGAAGGCGGTGCCTACGGCAGTCGCGACGACTTCCTCGGCCGCATGGGTCGCGACGACGACCTGTGCGTGCACGGCGAACTGCATCGCGACGGCCGCTTGCTGGCGAGCCACGTGCGGCGCGGCCGCGCCAACGACGGCCCGCGCCTGCTCGGCCGCATCACCGAGTTGCGGCCTGGCGACTCGAGCTTCGTCATGAACGTCTTGGCCGAAGTGCGCCGCCGCGGCGCGCGCCGCCTCTTCTCACCACCGGTGCCGGTGCTCGTGCTGGCAGCCGAGGCGCGTATCCATCGTCCTGATAGCCGCATCGTGTTGGCCTTCGCCGATCTGCAGGTCGGCAATCTGGCCAAGGTGAAGTGGACGCGCCGCGGGCCAGGTCCGGGTGGCATCGAGCAGGTGCTTGCGCGCGAGATCGAAGTGACGAGCCGCGCCGAGGCCATGCGTCC
>JBDSBS010000478.1:0-8589 GCA_039921435.1 Planctomycetota bacterium
GACGCTGCGCGTCACCGGTGCCGGGCGCGAATTGGACGTCGTGGCCCGCTACGCGGATGTTGCGGCTCCCGAGGCACCGCCGGCGAACGCCTTGCCGTGGCCGATCGGCGAACTGCCGCTCGTCGACGAACACTGGGTGATCGGTCTCGAACCGGCGCCGTTCAGCGTGCGCGACGATCCGCGGCCCCCGTTCCTGCTCATCGCGGTCGATGCCGACTCCGGGCACCTGTTTGGCGTACGATCGACACTCGTTGCCGACGCGGAGGACCTGACCGAGGTCACCGACGAACTGGTGGGGCTGTTCACGAATAGGGAGGGCGGTGGCAGCCTGCCGATCCGGCTCACGTTCGTGCACCGGCGCCTCCACGACGCGATGGGCGCGCAGCTGCGGGAGATCGGCGTCACTACCGAACTGGTCGAAGAACACCAGAGGCTCGACGAGGTCATGCAGGGCCTGACCGAGCACTTGGACCCCGGCTCGGCCGAACGCATTCCCGCCGTTGGCGACGTCGACGGTTGGTCCGCCGTCCATCAACGCGTGCTCGACCGCGCCATGGCGTGCAAGGAAGCCGTCGGCTTCACCTCGCGGCGAGCGCAGGCCGAGTTTTTTGGCGATGCCGACCTCTTGGCGCGGCTCGACGAGGCCGGCGCCAGCGTGCCCGGCGCGGCCTACCAGCAATGGTACCTGACGTCGTTCCGCGGCAAGAAGGGCCGCCGCACGATCGCGCAACGTCTGCTCGATCAGGAACTGCCCGCGCCGGAACGCATGATCTTGGCAGCGCAAATGCAGGCGCGCGCCGGCATCTACCGCGTCGTGCGCATCGCGGCACCGCTCGTCGTGTTGGCCGACATCCTCAGCGATCATGAGGTCGACCTGATCGACGGCGGTCTCGCGACGTCCGTTGCAGTGGGTTCTCACTTGCCGTGCTGCACCGCCGATGTCGCCGGCCATCGTTTCCTGATCCCGGTCGGACCGAAGTTGACGGTCGGCCTCGTCGAGCCCGCCCTCCGCTATCTCGAAGGTCTTGGCTTCCGTGTCGATTCCGCGTCGCTGCAGCAGAACGTCGAACCGTTCGGCCGGCTCTGGGGCTGGCTGATCGACGCACAGCGCGGCCCCGTGACGGTCACCAACACCGACGGCGAACATGTGCGACTGCAGACGGCGACGTATCGCGTCCTGGATGCGGCGGCACTGGAGCAGGTGTTCGCGCAGCGCGTCGACATCGAACGCAACGACTCCGCCCATTGGGTTTGGCAGCGTCTCGGTAGTGATGGGCCAACGATCCTCGCGACGCTCGAACTGATCGGTGACGAACTGCTCGTGACGACGAACTCCGACGAGCGCGTCGCCGAAGCGCGCGCGTGGCTCGAGGCAGCCGGCATCGCGTTCCTGCGTTCGATGATGCTGTCAGGGGACGGGCCACCCATGGCGGGCAGCCGAGCGATCGACCCCGCGAACTTGCCGCCCGGAGCTTTGCGCGAAGTGCAGGCCCACCTCGAACGAAGGTATCTGAGCTGGGTTGACGAGCGCATCCCGATGCTCGGCGACAAGACGCCGCGCGAAGTGATCGCGACCGCCGCCGGACGCGAGCAGGTGCTGAGGTTGATCCGGTCGATGCCGGATCCCGAGGGGGTGCCTGGTCTCACCGTGCCGCGCGCGGCAATGCGGCGTTCACTCGGGCTCGAGGACGCGGACGCGACCGAGTAGGTGCACGGTCGGCGTGGCTGCTGGCGCTGCCCGCACGGCGCGCTTCACGCGCGCGATCGCCTTCTGGCTGCCTGACCTGCCCTGCGCAGCGTTGGATCTCGAGGACAATCCGTGGTGCCGCACCAACGCGTCTGGCGCCGAACTCGTGCTGACCTGCCAACGCTGGGCGAGGCGCCGGCGGAGTCCCACCAGCACCGAAGCTTCGGTGGCACCGTAGCCGTGGGCACGACTCCGCTTCAGTCGGGTTCGGTGCAAGGCCGATGCTATCGGCGACACTCCCCGAGCCCAGCGACCTCCACATGCGCCAGCACGTTTTCGTTCTCCCCGCTTGCCCTCGGGCGCGCGCCGTGGCGAAGGCTTTCGATGTGGCAGCGCGGCTCGGCCACCTCGCGCGTGCGTGTCGGCCGTGCACCGGAGGCCTCGCATGACCACCGCCGAGATCTACCGCATCCTCGTCGTCGACGACCACGAAGTGATCCACCGCGACTTCGTGCAGATGCTCGGTTGTGGGCATCCCGCGAACGACCTGGCCGCAACGAGTGCTGCGCTATTGGGTCGCGACTACCGCGAGCCACCGCCGTCGGCGACGAGCGACGCTACCGCCCGACAAGACCCCGCCGCCGCGGTGGGTGCGGTCGCGCCACTGCCGCCGGCACAGCACTACGAGCTGGACTTCGCCACCCAAGGCCACGCTGCACTCGAAATGGTGGACGCCGCCGAATGCGCGGGCAGGCCGTATGCCCTGGCCTTCGTCGACATGCGCATGCCGCCCGGCTGGGATGGTCTGCGCACCACCGAAGAACTCTGGCGCCGAGCCGAAGACTTGCACATCGTGCTCTGCACGGCGCACTCGGATCACACGATTGCCGAGAAGGCCAATCACCTCGGCAACGTCGATCGACTGCTGCTGCTCAAGAAGCCGTTCGATGCACTCGAGATAGGCCAGATCGCGGCGTCACTGTGCGAGAAGTGGCGGTTGTCGCGAGAAGTCCGTCGGCAGATCGCTGACCTCGAGGCTGCGCGCGGCGAAGCAGAGTTGGTGGCGCAGGCCAAGGGCGATTTCCTCGCCAACATGAGCCACGAGATCCGCACGCCGATGACGGCCATTCTCGGCTACGCCTCGGTGCTGCGCGAAGAGGACCTGCCGCGCGACCAGCAGATCGAGTTTCTCGACACGATCTGTCGGGGCGGCGAGTACCTGTTGCGCATCCTGTCGGACGTGCTCGACCTCGCCAAACTCGATGCCGAGCGCGTGGAGTTCGAAGCCGCGCCGTTCAGCTGCATCGAAGCGCTGCGTCAGTCGATCTCGATCATGCGAGGCAGCGCCAGCGAGAAGGGGCTGCGGCTCGAGCTCGTGTGCGATGGCGACTTCCCCTCGCAGGTCATCGGCGACGTGACGCGTGTGCAGCAGATCCTGCTCAACTTGCTGAGCAACGCCGTGAAGTTCACAGCCGTGGGCACGGTCGCGGTCGAAGCACATGCCGTGCGCAGCAACCCGCAGATGGTGGAGCTCGAGATCGCCGTGAAGGACACGGGCATCGGCATTCCTGCGGACAAGCTGCCGAAGCTGTTCACCATGTTCACGCAGGCCGACGTGTCGACGACGCGCCGCTACGGGGGCACGGGCCTGGGCCTCGTGATCGCGAGACGTTTGGCGCGCGCGATGGGCGGCGACATCGAAGCGAACAGCGAAGAGGGCAAGGGCAGCTGCTTCTGCGTGCGGCTCGTGCTGCCGGTGGTGGAGGACGCACTCTGGGGCCGCATCACGCCCGACCGCGTGGACTTGTCTCGGCGCCCGAGCAATCCGAAGACGCGACACAAGACCCTGACCGGCCATGTGCTGTTGGCCGAAGACGCCCGCGACAACCAGCTGCTCGTCGCTCGCTTCCTCGGCAAGGCGGGCGCCCAAGTCACCATCGCCAGCGATGGCCAGGAGGCGCTCGAGCTCATCGAAGGCGCGGCGGCGGCGGGCACACCGATCGACCTGCTGGTTACCGACATGCAGATGCCGAGGATGGATGGGCCCGAACTCGTGCGCCTGTTGCGAGCCCGCGGTTCGACCATGCCGATCCTCGCGTTGACCGCCAACGCGCTGCCCAGCGATCGCCAGGCCTGTATGCAAGCCGGTTGCGACGACTACCTGACCAAGCCCGTGGATCGTCGCGCACTGCTCGTGGCGTGCGCGCGGCTGATGGCCGAAGGCAAGGAACGTCCCGCGGCCCAGCGGCTCGTGGTCAAGTTCCCGGTCTGACTCAGCAGTCTGAGCTTCCCGGTCTGAGCTACGCTGTCTGAGCTTCGCGCCACGGCCAGCGATGTCGGCGACGCGCGGTGGCCGTCATGCGGCCACCGGGTGATCACGCCATGAAGCCCAGGTCTGGCGCCGCGAACTGAGTCAGACGCGGAAACAGCCCGTTCATCTCGCCGGCCGGCACGCCGAACCACTTCGCCAGCGTCGCCGCCATCTGCTCCACCGCCGTAGTCGGGATGATGCGGCCGAGGCCGCCGTCGTTGGCGCCGCCGAGCGCGAGGTCGGGCATCGCTCCGAAGATGCGACGGCCTTGCACCGCGCCGCCCATAACGAGCTGGTTGCCGCCCCAGCCGTGGTCGGTGCCGCGGCCGTTGCTGGTCAGTGTGCGACCGAACTCGGACAGCGTGCAGGTCGTGACGTCTGCGTCGACGCCCAGTGCTACCATCGAGGCGCGGAAAGCAGCGAGCGACGCGCTGAGCTGGGCAAGCAACAGCGGGTGTGAGCCGAGCTGTTCGTCGTGCGTGTCATAGCCACCTTGGCGCACGAAGAAGACCTGTCGCACGGCGCCGAGGGGCTGCCGGACCGAGATCATGCGCGCCACCATGCGCAGCTGCTGCGACAAGAACCCGGCGGGGAACGTGGTGGTCAAGGCGGGTGCGGCATCGAGTGCTCCGCGCACGAGGCCATCGAGTTCGATGGCCTGGTCGTGCAAGTCGGCGAGCTGGCGCTGCATCGCGTTCGACTGCGTGGCGCCGAGGATCTGGCGCAGCGTCTGCAAGCGGCGTGTGCCACTCTGTCCCCACATGCCGTTGAGTGGCACGCTGGCGTTGGTGCTGATCGAATACGGCACGACGGTCTGCCCGCGCAGCAGGCGCGTCGAGCCGGCGATGCTGATCGCGGGCGACAGCGTGCCGGTGTTCATCGACAGCACGAGGTCGGCCATGCGTCCGCCCCAACCGTGCGCCACGTCGTCGCGTGCGCTCGGCAGCTGCCACAGGGTCGACTGGTCGCTGTGCGAGAACAGTTGGTTCGGCTTCTGCACCGTGCCGTTCACGTACTGTGTCTTGCTCATCGGCGCCAGCAGTGTGCCGACGTTGCCGACGATGGACAGCGCACCGGACTCGAACAGGTCGCGCAGTTCGGGTGTCGAAGGGTGGAAGCCCCACTGGCGCGTGTCGGCGCCGCTCGTCGGATTGATCGGAAGCAGCTGCGATTGTGGCACCGCCATCTGGCCGCGCGACACGGAGTAGACCGCATGGCCGGCGGGGTCGCGCGGTGCGATCATGTTGAAGGAGTCGTTACCGCCGTCGAGGAACACGCAGACGAGCGCTTTGTATTCGTTGCCGCCGACTTCGGCGGGCAGGGAGGAGAGCACGGTCTCCTGCATCTGCTGGAAGCCGCGCAGAGCTGGCAGGCAGGCGCCAGCGAGCAGCGCGCGCGAGCCCCCGATGAGCATGTCACGACGAGTATGATTGCAGTTCATGGTGTGTGTCTCCGTGATCACTTTTGGACGAGGAACTCGGGCGAAGTCACGACCAGGTAGATCGCGTCTTGGGCGCGCAACTTGGCGTCCGTATCGGCCTCCAGGTGGGTGCGCAGGATCGTGCGCAGCGTTTGCGACATCGAGCCCATGAGGAGACGCGCATTCAGATGATCGATCAAGGCGTCGACGTTGGCCGCGATGGTCGTCACCGCCGAGAGGTCGAGCAGGATCTCGTTCTGCGGGCTGCCGGCTTCGCCGAGCACGCGCTCGAAGATCGAGCGATACATCTGGTTGACCGTCGAGATGACGCTCGTGTGGTCGAGGATCTGGAACTCCGGCGCGGCGAGGCCCGCTGCCGCCAGTTCGCCCTGCGGCTTGTAGTCTGGCCGGAAGAAGTTGAAGACCGAGCGCGCGCGCAGCGCCGCTTGGGCAAAAGAGAACTCGGGGTTGGCGAACCGGTAGCTGCCGTCGGGGCTCCTGGTGCCGATGCCGCGCCACAAGGCGGTCTGCATCAAGAGCGGCTCGCGCACCTTGCCGAAGTTCGGCACGTCGGCATGGCCCGTTCGGGCCTCGCGGTCGACCAGGATGGCGCGCAGCACGGCGCCGAGGTTGCCGCGCACGCCTGAGCCATCATTGGACCAGACTGCGGCAACGCGGCCGACGTACGCCGGGCTCGGGTTGCTGGTGACGAGGCGCTGGATCAGCTGCCGGCTCAAGAACGGGCCGACGTTCGCATGGTTGCTGAGTAGGTCGAGGGCCTGGGCCAGATCCTTGCGCGCCGTGTGGTTGGCCGCGAAGGTTGCGCCGAGCACGGCCTTGGGCTGCTGGTCGTGGAAGTCGTCCCACGATTCCATTGGGAAGTAGTTCGCCGTGTAGTCGAACCAGGTGGGAGCCCCCGCGTAGTTCCAGCCTGTGAACACATGAGCCAGGCCTATGATGTCGCCTTGGCCGTAGGTAGGAATCGGCTGGCCGCTGCCGTCGGGCTGCACCGTGCCATCGGGGTTCAGGAGGACGAGGCCGATCGAGAACAGCTGCATGATCTCGCGCGCATAGTTCTCGTCCGGACGTGTGTTGGCGATCGGGTCGGGCTTCCGGTTGCGCAGATGACTCAGGTACTTGCCCATCTGCGGGCTCAATGACACCGCCTCGATGAGCTCGCGGTAGTTGCCGAACGCATGCCGGACCAGCAGGTCGTAGTACTCGGCGCAACCGACGACGTCGGCACCGAGCGCGTCGTTTTGGTCCGAGACCACGAAGATCTCGCTGAGCGCGAAGGCCATACGCTGGCGCAGTTGGTCCTGCGCCGTCAGCGCGCGCTTCCACCACAGCGACTGGCGATGGAGCGGTTGGTTGTTGAGGCCCGCCTGCTGGCGCGCCTCGAGTTCGGGACGATGCAGCGACGCGGGAAATGCCATCTGCTCGGCGATCCACGTCGAGTAGCCGACGCTCTGCACCCTGGCCAGGCTCTGGTCGTCGGGGCCGAACGTCGCCTGCGTCAAGAAGCGCGCCGCCTCGGTTGCATTCGGCGGAACGTCGGGCACGGGTGGCGTCGAGTTGGCGTCCGCGCTGCCGCCGCTACCGCAGCCGGTGAGAAGGCAGACGAACAGCGTCGCTGCCGCGGTGCGTGAAGGATGACTTGTTGATGCGTGTTGCATGCTCGTGGAAACTCCTAGTCCATCGTCCTGGTGCGTGATCGGCGCCGCTGTCCGGGATCTGGAACGACGCGGTTTCATCGCGAGACAAACGAAGGCGCGAGACGTCCATGTTGCCTTACCAGCGAACTTGACTCGCCCCAGCCCGTTTCGCCGCTGTTCCGACGCAGATGCTACCCGCGGCGGAGCTGCCTCACCGCGTCGACGAGCAGGGCGACCCCGAAACCTGTGGCGCGGTCGCTGCGGAATGCGGGCGATGCCAGATCGATGTGGGCCCAGCGAGCTTTGGTTCCCTCGAGATGCCAGTGCACGAATTCGGCGGCGCAACTCGCCTGCGCATTGCTGCGGTTCTTGACCGAGTTGCGCATGTCCGCGATCGGGCTGTGGAACTCGGACCGGTAGAACTCCGGCGCGAACGGCAGCGGCCAGCACAGGTCACCAGAGCTGCGTCCTGCCGCCAGCAGCGCCTGTTCGAGCGCTTCGTCGTTGCTGACCACGGCCGCGTGCAGGTTGCCCGTCGCGACACCTTGGGCCCCGGTCAGCGTCGCGGCGTCGATCACCACATCGGCACCGAGCACGCGAGCCGCATAGCTGCAGCCATCCGCCAGCAGCAGACGGCCCTCGGCATCGGTGTTGTTGATCTCGACCGTCTTGCCCGAGTGCATCGTCAGGATGTCGTCGGGCTTGTAGGCCGCGGGTCCGATCGCGTTCTCGGCGAGGCACAGCAGCAGCGAGAGTCGCCCGGGCAAGCGCTGTTGCGCCAACACCGCGAAGGCAGCGAGAACGGCTGCAGCGCCGCCCATGTCGCTCTTCATCGTCTCCATGTTGCCGCGCGCCTTGAGGTGCAGCCCGCCGGTGTCGTAGGTGACACCTTTGCCGACGAGTGCGATGTGCGGACCGCGGCGGCTGCCGGCGATCGTCGCCACGACGAGGCGCGGTTGCGAACGCGCGCAGCGCCCAACTGCGTGGATGCCGCCGAGCTTCGCTCGCAACAGTGCCGGACCGATCAACTCGCGCACGGTGATCGAGCGCAGCGGCTTCAGCACCTTTTTGGCGGCGCTCGCGAACGCGGCTGGATCGAGTTCGGTCGGCGGCGTGTCGACGAGGTGGGCGGTGTGGCGTGCGTGTTCGACGACGGCGCGGGTCACCTTGTCGACCGGCAGCAGGGTGCCGTTCTGCAGTGCACACAGGATGTGCACCGAACCACCGCGCTTGGCCGCACTCTTCTGCGTGAACGTCGGCAGCGCGCGCCCGATCGCATTGACCGCCGCCAGCACGTGGGCCGCGTCGTCGAGCACGAGTAGTACGGCGTTCTTGCTGTCCGCCGCGAGGCCTGCACCCGCAGTGACCTTGCGAATGGCCTCGGCGCGCGAGGGTGTGGCGTGCCGCGATGTCGTGTCCGCGAGGGCGCCGACGGACAGGCGCGTGCCAGCAGCCGTGCGCGACGTCGCCATGCCGCCGAGCAGACCTGGCGCCGCTTCCTGGCCCAGTTGCAGGG
>JBDSBS010000479.1:0-3980 GCA_039921435.1 Planctomycetota bacterium
CCTCGAGGACACCCACGAGACGTTGAACTCGTTCATCTTCGGTCCCGACGGCTGGCTCTACGGCACGCACGGCGTCTTCACGCACAGTCTCGTCGGCGCGCCCGGCACACCCGACGAGCAGCGCACCAAGCTCGACTGTGGCGTGTGGCGTTTCCAGCCGCAGCGGCGGCAGTTCGAGGTGTTCGCGTGGGGCACGAGCAATCCCTGGGGTGTCGACTTCGACGACCGCGGCGAAGCGTTCCTCGCCTGCTGCGTGATCCCGCACCTGTGGCACATGGTGCAGGGCGGGCGTTTCGAACGGCAGGGCGGCAGCCACTTCGATGCGCACGCGTGGCTCGAGATCGAGACCATCGCCGACCACAAGCACTATGCCGGCAGCACAAAGGACCACGCTTGGTGGAACGGCCGCGAACGGCCGGTCGTCGACCCGGGCACCGATCTTGCGGGCGGCGGCCACGCACACTGCGGCACGCTGCTCTACAAGGGCGATGCGTTCCCGACCGAGTACCGCAACGCGATGCTCTTCTTCAACATCCACGGCAACCGCATGAACCAGGACCGGCTCGAGCGATCCGGTTCGGGCTACACAGGCCACCACGGCCAAGACCTCGTGCTCGCCAACGACCCGTGGTTCCGCGGGGTCTCGGTCAGATTGGGGCCGGCGGGAGAACTGTTCTTCATCGACTGGTACGACAAGAACGCCTGCCACCGCACCAAGCCCGAGGTTTGGGATCGCACGAATGGCCGCATGTATCGCCTCAGCTACGGTGCACCGGTCGCCAGCGAACTCGCCCTCGACAAGCAGAGCGACGACGAACTCGCGGCACTGCAGGCGAGCACGAACGCGTTCCTCACCGACCACGCGCGCCGTCTTCTGCAGGAGCGCGGCACGATCGCGGCAAGTGCCGTGGCGACCCTTCGCACGATGCTGCACGAGCACAAAGATCCACTGGCGCGGTTGCGGGCGTTGTGGGCGCTGCATGTCGTCGACCGCCTCGACGCCCGCGAACTGCTCGCGACGTTGAAGAGCCCGAACGAAGACCTGCGCGCTTGGGCCGTGCGCCTGGCACTCGAACAGCCGGCGCGCTTTCCCGAAATGATCGAGGCGCTGCCGGCCCTTGCCCGCAACGAGAGTTCACCATCCGTGCGCCTCGCCCTCGCTGCTGCGCTGCAGCGTCACCCAGTCGCGCAACGATGGCCACTCGCCGCGGCACTGCTCGCGCACGGCGAAGACAACGGCGACCACAACATCCCCACCGTGCTCTGGTACGGCGTCGAACCGTTGGCCGATGCAGGCGCAGAGCGCTTCGTCGAACTGGCGCAAGCGGCCGCGGTGACATCGGTGCGCACGCTGATGTGGCGCCGCGCCGCGCTCGGCGACGACGCGCTGCGCGCTGAACTCGTGAAGCTGCTGCGTGCCGACGGCGTCCGACGCGCCGAGATCCTGAAACAGATGGTGGCAGCACTCGAGGAACAACCGGTCATGAACGCGCCGGCCGAGTGGAGCGAGGTGAGTCCCTCGTTGATGGCGAGCTCCGACGCCGCGGTACGCGAAGCCGCAGCCGACGTGGCGCTCGCGTTCGGCGACGCCAAGTTGGCGCCCGCCTTCCGAGCCCGACTCGCTAATGCCAAGGAAACCAACGAGCGGCGCCTCGCCGCTCTCGAAGGACTCGTTCGCCTGCGCGATCCGGATACGGGGCCATTGCTGCTCGAACTGCTCGACGCACCCGAGCTGCGCCGCGCCGCGCTGAACGGCCTCGGCGCCTACGACCTGCCCTCTGCGGCAGCGCGCATTCTCGCCGTGCTGCCACGTCTCGAACCGACCGACCGCGAAGTCGCGCTATCGACGCTCAGTGCACGAACCGCCTCGGCGCGCGAACTGCTTGCCTCGATCGTCGCCGGCACGACAAGCGCCCGCCTGCTCGACGCCGCGTCGCTGCGCCGGCAACTGCAAGCACTCGGCGACCCCGAGGTGGAGACACTGCTGCAGAAGGCTTGGGGCCGCAGCGTGCAGCCGAGCGCTTCGGCCGAAGTCGAGATCGTTCACTACAAGCAGGTGCTGGCTCCCGAGTTCCTCGCCGATGCCGACAAGTCGCATGGCCGGTCGATCTTCATGCGCACCTGCCAGGCCTGCCACAAGCTCTACGGCGAGGGTGGCACGCTCGCGCCCGAACTGACGGGCAGCAACCG
This sequence comes from Planctomycetota bacterium, assembly GCA_039921435.1. Lineage (GTDB taxonomy): Bacteria > Planctomycetota > UBA1135 > UBA1135 > UBA2386 > DASVAL01. The sequence continues at coordinate 2,191 of JBDSBS010000479.1, forward strand.
TTCGAGCCTCGACTTCCTGCTGGCCAACATCATCGATCCGAGCGCCGAGATGGGCCGCGAGTACCAGCTCGTCACCGTACGGCTCCAAGACGGCCGCCAACTGTCAGGCAACATTGTCAAGGAGAACGACACCGCGGTGACCCTCAAGACCCTCGCCGGCACGCAGACGCTGCCGCGCCGCGATCTTGCCGCCGACACCGACAAGCGCCCCGCGATCGAGTACTCGAAGGTCTCGCTGATGCCGCCTGGCCAACTGCAGATGCTCAGCGACAGCGACACGCGCGACCTGATCGGCTACTTGATGGACACACAGCAAGCACCGCCCGAAGCCTCGATCCTCAATGTCGACACGTTCTTCGACGGCCACAGCCTCGCGGGCTGGCACGCCGATCCAGCGGTCTGGAAGGTCGAGGACGGCGAACTGATCGGATCCAGCACGCTGGGACTCCCCCACAACGACTTTGCGCGCGCCGACCTGGTCTTCGCCGACTTCCGCCTCGAAGTCGAAGTGAAACTCACACCCGACACCGCCAACTCGGGCCTCCAGTTCCGCAGCGTGCCGATAGAGAACGGCGAGATGCGCGGCTACCAGGCCGATGTCGGCTTGGGCTGGTGGGGCCTGCTCTACGAGGAGCAAGGTCGCGGCGTGCTGCAGAAGCCCGCCGCCAACCCGGTGCGCGCTGGCGAATGGAACACCTACGAGATCCTCGCGACAGGCGACCGCGTGCAGCTCGCGATCAACGGTGTGCGCACGGTCGATATCACCGATCCCGACGGCAAGAAGCGCGGTCAGTTCGCCATGCAGGTGCACTCGGGCGGACCGACCGAGGTGCGCTTCCGCAATTTCCGCATCGAGCTCGATCCGGAGCCGGTGCTGCGCAGCGTGCACTGATCAGGGGCTCGCGGTCTTGCGACCCCTGAGAACGAGGCCACGCACCTGCATTCTCGCGACGGAGGTCGAGTGCTTCGGATCGACTCGCCCTCGAAGCGGCACTGCACTCGCGTCGTGCCATCCTCGGTCTGGTAGAGGATCAGCCCCGACTCTGGCGGTGGCTCACTGCTCACTGCGCACCTCCCTCCCCACCATCTCAGCGAACACGGTGAAGGGCAGGATGACCTTGCCGTGCTCGGACTGCTTGCAGTCGCCGCGCAGCAGATCGGCGACGCACCAGAGGAAGGCGGAGAGGTTGGGATCGCTCATGGACCGGACAGACGGGGCGTCGTGCCTTCGCTGCGGCGCGGAGGACGGATCGTAGCGAAGGCGAGAGGCCGGTCGACAGGAGATTCCGCCGTACAAGAGGCTGTATCGAGACGCGGCGCAGTCTTCGACGCCGCAGCTATCAGGCGCTACCTTCCTCGGCAACGCGGGACGCCTCTGCTTCGACTGCCACGCAACACTGCCGCGAGCGCGATCCGGGTCCGCACCACTGCACGCAGCCTGCCCGCGCGACTGTCTCTCCTCACCTCCTACCTCACATGCCCGACCACCTCACCGAAGCCGCCAAGAAGAAGCTCTTCGTCGCCTGCTTCATCGCCCTCATGGCGACGTCGTTCGCGTTCATCATCCGCATCATGATCCTCGGCGATCTCGCCAAGGAGTTTGCGCTGACCGAGACGCAACAGGGTGAGATCCTCGGCGTCGGCATCTGGCCGTTTGCGGTGTCGATCATCCTGTTCAGTCTGGTGATCGACCGCATCGGCTACGGCAAGGCGATCCTGTTCGCGTTCGTCGCGCACTGTGCGTTCGCCGTGCTGACGATCTTCAGCACCGGTTACTGGACGCTCTACCT
>JBDSBS010000480.1:0-7484 GCA_039921435.1 Planctomycetota bacterium
GGGCGCGGGGCGCACATCGCTCAAATCTCCGCTCCGCCGCGAAAGGGTGCACTCGCTCACGCCGAAATCGTGGCCCGCGCCACGCCGAGCGCCCGGGCGGTGCGTCACCGGCTCGTGCGCGGGACCAACTCGCGCGGCCCAGCCGGCACCCGACGGTTCAGGAAGTCATCGAGCGCCCCATACAGGTGCTGGCGCGTGCCCTTGCGCTCGACCAACGAGTGCGTGCGGTTCGGGTAGGCCAGGTACTCGAACTGCTTGTCGTCGGCGACCAGTTCGTCGAACAGCCGCTCGCTGTGCTGGAAGTGCACGTTGTCGTCGCCGGTGCCGTGCACGAGCAGCAGTTTGCCCTTCAGGTTCTTGGCGAACGTGATCGGCGAGCACTCGCGGTAGACCTCGGGCACTTCGCGCGGGTCGCCGCAGTAACGCTCCTGGTAGATCGTGTCGTAGAGCGCGATGTCGGTGACGGGCGCCACCGACATGCCCGCCGCAAACAGGTCCGGGTAGCGGAACAGCATGTTGAGCGTCATGGCGCCGCCGCCCGACCAGCCCCAGAGCGCGAGCCGCGAACGATCCATCCACGCGTGCTTGGCCAGCAGTGCCGTGACCGCCTGATCCCAGTCGTGTGAACTGAGCACGCCGATCTTCTGGTAGAGCGCCTTGCGCCAATCGCGACCCTTGGGTGCCGGCGTGCCGCGCGCGTCGATCGACATGACGACGTAGCCCTGCTGCGTGAGCCAGCGGTGGAACAGGTGGTGGCCGAGCGACCAGGTGTCCTTGACGGTCTGAGACCAGGGCTCGCCGTAGACGTGGAAGAGCACTGGCCAGGACTTCGTGTTGTCGAAGTTCGGTGGATACATCACCCAGCCGTCCATCGTGACGTCGTCGGCAGTCGTGACCTGGAAGAACTCGTTCTTGCCCTTGGCAACCTTGCCGTAGCGTTCGCGCAGCTTCGCATTGTCGACGAGCACACGAACGCGCTCGTGCGACGGCAGCTTGACGAGATCGATGACCGGCGGCACGTCGAACGACGAGTACGTGTGGATCGCCAGCGAGCCGTCGGTGCTGATCTGGTAGTCGTGCCAGCCAGGTTCGCCCTTTGGCGAGAGTCGCTTCGTTTGGCCTGATTGGCTGGCGAACAGGTACTTCTGGGTCGCGCTGCCGTCGCTGCCGCTGACCAGCAGGATCTCGTGCTCGAGATCGGCGAACTCGACCCCCATCACGTCGAAGCCCCTCGTCAGCGCCAGGTGCGTGACGAGCACCTGCTTGCCGCGCGTGTCCCAGAAGATCGTGCCCGCCTGCCGCCACGCAGTCTTGGCGTCGCCCTGGAACGCGACGTCGCTGGTCCAAAAGAACCGCTCGCCGCCCTCGACCCACGCGAAGTCCTCGCGCACGTCGACGTAGGCCGCGTCGCGCTCTTCGTGGACCAGGCGCACGGCACCGGTCTTCACGTCGCAGCCGAGCACCTGCAGCACGTTCTGCTGTCGCGGCAGCCACTGCACCATGAGCTCCTCGCCCTTCGGGTGCCACTCCATGCGCGGCACGTACGTCTCGCGCGGATCGCCAGGCGTCTGCATCCACACCGTGTCGCCGCCCTTCGCCGCAATCACACCGACCTTGCAGCTCGAGTTCGTCGTGCCCGCCTTCGGATACTGCACGTGCACGACCTGGCTGTAGCGATCGGCGAGGTTGTCCATCATCAAGAACTCCCCCACGCCCGCGCAGTTCAGCTGCCAGTACGCAATCTTGCTGCCATCGGAACTCCAGCGAAACCCGTCGCGGCAGTCGAACTCCTCTTCGTAGACCCCGTCGAACGTGCCGTTGATGACCGTCGCCGAACCGTCCTTGGTGAGCCGCGTCTGCTTCTTCGTCGCGACGTCTTCGACGTAGAGGTCGTTCTGCGCGACGTAGGCAACCCGCCCACCGTCGGGCGACCACTTCGCAAACATCAGCGTCGACTTCGGCAGGCCGCCGCCGAGTCGCTGCGGCTCCTGCTTGCCGTCGAGCAGCAGCACGTAGTACTCGCCGCGCGTGTTCTGACGCCAGACGCGTTCGCTCTGCGTGAACACCAACAGCCGCTTGCCATCGGGCGAGAACGCGTAGTCCTCGATCGTGAGCGGAGCTCCGGCGGCGACGACCCACAACATGGCGGCCGAGACCAGCACTTCGCGATCGCCGAGTGCCGCGTCGTAGCGCACGAGTTCGAGCGGGCCACCGCCGGCCTTGGGCTCGAGCGTCGCGTAGTGCGCGCCGTCGAGCCAGCGCGCCGGGCCAAAGCGCTGTGCCGCGAACTCGCCCGAAGTGATGCGCTGCGCATCGAGCCGGGCCGGATCTTGGGCCAGTGCGATGCAGCCGAACAGGAACGAAAGGAGGACCGGGAGCGACGTTCTCTTCACCCGCGAGACTGTAGCTGCTTGCATTGGCGAAGTTCAGCAGCCGAGTGCACGCGCGTGGCGATCATGGCAGATCGACCGACCAAGCGCGCGCGTTCGTGCTTGGTCTGCTCTTGCCCAGGTGTTGGCCCTGGCGTTCGCGACAATCGGCAGGAGACTCTCCCAGTCATGGCGATCCCTCGAACCCTGCTGGCTGCCGTCCTTCTCGGCGGCTCGTTGCTCGCGCAGACGAAGTGGAATCTGCCACTCGGCGGCCTCGCCAGCTACAGCGCCGACGAAGAGCTCGATCCCGACCCACCGCGCGGCATGCTGCCGGTGTGCCCCTTGCCGCACGCGACGATCCTGCTGCAGAGCGAACTCGCGGCGGACGGCACGCACGTCGCGAGCGAACCACAGGACTGGCGCTGGATCGCACCCTACGTCGCGTTCGATCTGCGCCTCCTGAAGGCAGGGCGCGTGCGCGCTACCGTGCCGCGTGTGCCGGGCCTCGGCACGCTCGAGTTCTTGGGCACCGCGGCGAGCAAGGACGAGCGCACCTTGGTGTTCGACCTGACCTTCGAGGTGAACGAACCCACGCTCTCGAGTGACGAGAAGAAGCTGCTGGGCAAAGATCCATCGTGGTACGGCGGTGTCGGCAGCGGCTCGCTCCAGCTCGAACGCACCCTCGACGCTGCGGCCAGCGTCGTGCGCGAGTTTCGCGCCACCCTGAAGCTCGACGTGAGCTTCGGCCCCATGCACGCGCGGATGCCGCTGCGGGGAACGTTCACGCAGCACTGGCAGCTCGACAAGGTGCGCGGCTACCGCGACCCCGATTTCGCCGCGCGCGTCGCCAAAGCGATCGCCAGTGGCGCCGATGTCGTCGAGCATGCACTGCGACCCGAGCGACCCGACTTTGCGACGACGCACGACGCCACCGACCACCTGTGCGGGGAAGGTCGCCTGGCGCTGGCGCTGCAGACGCTGCTCGCGGCCGAACGACCCGCCGACTCGCCCAAAATCCGCGAGGGCTTCACGGAGCTCCTCCGCCGCGACATCCGCGAAACCTACAGCCTGTCGGTGGCACTACTCGCGACCGAACAGGCTCATGCACCGCCGGGCGAGCGCGACAACCTGCTGCGCGGCGTGATTGACAAGCCCGCAGCGCGCCAACTGCCGGCGGCCGAGGCGGCGCGCGTCACGGAGTGGACCGAACGCCTGCTGAAGAACCGCGACAGCAGCGTCGACCAGGCCTACCGCGCCCGCTGGTGGTACCTCGGCGGTCAGGGCTTCGACAACAGCAACAGCCAGTACGCCCTGCTCGGCCTGTGGAGTGCGACGTTGTGCCAGCAGCAAGTGCCGCGCGGTGTCTGGCTCGCCGCGGCCGAACATTGGCTCTCGGCCATGCACGCACCGAGCAGCAAGCCGCGTGGCCTGCGCCTCGTGTCGATCATGGACGTGCTCGGCAAGGACTCCGAGGTGCTTACGAAGGGCGCCACGGGACGTGCGACACCGCCGCGGGGCTTTGGCTACACGCTGCCGGGCGCGGGCCCGACCTACGGCAGCATGACGTGCGCGGGCATCGCCGGCATGTCGCTGTGCCGCGCCGCGCTCGACTCGGGCAAGGCCACGGCACTCGACGGCAAGCTCGACTTGGCGATGCGCGCGTCGTTCGCATGGCTCGCTGCCAACCGCACCGTGCGCTGGAACCCGGGCCCGCCGCCGCAGCGCGACAAGCACTTCTTCTACTGGCTCTACAGCCTCGAACGCGCCTGCGAGCTGTCGCGCACGGGCCTCATCGACGACTGGGACTGGTACCACGAAGGCGCGCAGCTCTTGCTCGCGCTGCAGGACCACGACGGCAAGTTCGGGCCGGTCTCGATGGAGGAGCAGTGCTTCGCTGTGCTGTTCCTCAAGAAGGCGCAGCTGCCGGTGCTGACAGGACCGCGCTGATTTGCTGGTGGCTACCGCGGGAGCGGCTGCAGCAGCACGGTGCCAGGCACCACAGCCGCGCTGGCGAAGAGACGCTGCGTGTCCTGGCCTTCGCCAAACTCGAACTCGATGTCGTATCGACCTGCCGCAAGACACGCGATCGGCAAGGTGGCATCGTTGCGCACGCGCAGGCGCAAGACGACCCACGACTCCGCCTCGCGCTGGCCGTTCGTGCGGCGCCAGATCGTCATGACGCCGCGTTGTCCGCGCTGCTGCTCGGGCACTTCGACGACGAGTATGAGCTCGCCATTGATCATTGGGCGCGGCCCGCGGCGCTGGCTGGTGGCATCGCGCACGACGGCGAGCCCGACCTCCGGTACTGCCTCGACCGGCGGAGACTGTTCCTCAACAGGCTCTGACACACCGCCCAACGTGACCACTCGCAGCAGCACGATCATGGCCCCAGGGATCACCCACCACCGCATGCGTTCGGTCATGTAGTGGTTTTCGGCAGGCGGCGGGTTCCGACCCAAGGCGAGCTTCGGCTGCGGGGCCTGGCCGCTACCGGGGTGCCACGACTCAGCCAACCGCGGCCGTTTCGACTGGCGAATGGCCGGCGCGCACCATCTGCTGGACGAGCTCGGCGACCATGGACCACGTCGGCGCATCGTTGAGCGCACGGGCCACCTGAACGGCGCCGGCGACGTAGCGGGCCGGTGGCACACCTTCGAGCGCGCGCTGCAGCACCCAGCGCGTCGCATGATGGTCGGGCACGAAGTGGTCGACGGCACGCAGCGCTGCGCGTGCGTCCTCTAGCCTGAGCAGGGGCGGCAGTTCGCCGAGCAACCGGGCCTCGTCGGGCCGGTGATGGCGGCGCAGCCAGGCCGGCAGCAGCCGGCGAACGAGTGTGTCGATGACGAGCATGCCGCGCGCGCGTTCGGCGGCGGCCTTCCCGCGGGTGTTGACGAGCAGCGGCACGAGCGGCCGCAGGTGGCGATTGCGGGCTTCGTCGGTCATCGCATCGTTGCACGCGCGCACGAACGCGCTGAGCACGGGACACGAACACACCGGCTCGTCACTGTGCGCCTCGCCGGCGAGCCACGCCACCATTTCCATCGCGCACATGCCGTCGTCACGGCTCGCATGAGCACCGCGCTGCAGGGGAAGCTGGTCGATCAATCGTTGCATGAGGTCGTCGATCGCACGTGAGTGCGAGCTGGGGTCGGGACGTCGTTTGCCCAGGGGTGCAGAAGAGTATCCCACGCGGAGCCAGGCATTTCTGCGCCGCAGTTCGGCGCTTCTTCAGTGCCACCAATGGCCCCTGCCATGGCCAGCTTCAACCCGAGATCTGAGAACGCCTCGATGATTTTGCCGAGGACTCGGTCAGTTGCCGACGAACAACCCGCTCGGCAGCCCGTCGACGGCCGCTGCGGGCTGCTCGATGCCGAGCATCTTCGCAAACAGCGCGACGCCGAATCCCGGCGTGATCGGCGCATCGAGCCGCACACCCGCGACCACTCCCGGCCCAATGGCCAAGCCCACGACCTCGCGGTCGTACGCGTGCGGCGAGCCATGCGACGCCGGCGACACACCGTCGAGCCAATGCGGCTTGACGACGAGCTGCACGTCGCCCGCGCGGCCGGGGCACAGGGACAGCGCCAGCGATAGGCGCAGTGGGTCATTGGGCCATGCCTGAGCCAGCAAGTCCCCGGTCGCAAACGCAGCCTGCATGCCCGGCGTCGCTGCGGCTGCATTCGCCGCAACGCGCGCCGCCTCGAGCAGCATCGTCGCTTCGTCGCGATCGCCGCGCCGCGCGGCCAACACTTCGTGGTCGAAGAAGAAGGTGAACTCGCCAACGTGCGTGAACCAGCGCTTGCCGGCGGGCGGCTCGCCGAAGTGATCCATCAGCGCCTTCTCGGCCGCGGCCCGCGCCTTGGTCTGCAACAGGCCACGCCCGGCGTCGATGCCGTGCGCCTTGGCCCACTCGGGCGTCGGACCGACGCCGTGGTCTGCGGTCAAGAACAGTGCCCAGCGTGCCTTGCCGGCCGCGCCGTCGAGGAAGTCGAAGAACAGCGCCAGCTCGCGGTCGAGCCGCAGAAGGGCGTCGCGCGCTTCGACCGAGTCCGAGCCAAACTGGTGGCCGATGACGTCGGTCGACGAGAAGCTCACGCACAGAAGATCCGGTACCGCATCGGCGCCGAGCTCCATGCCGCGCACGGCCGCTTCGGCGGCGAGCCGCACGATCGCATTGCCGACCGGCGAGCCGTAGACCTCGGCATAGAACGCCGGTCCGCCCTCGGGCTTGCCGCCCGTGATCGGCTGCGGCAGCGTGCGCGCATTGCTGCCGTTCTGGTGCGGCACTTCGTAGAGACGGTCGTCGACGAGGTCCGCGTACGCGGCCTCCGGGCCGATGCGGTCCCACATCCAACCGTGGAAGCCGTCGATCGCCTTCTTCTCGTTGAACGCCGCGATCCACGCCGGAGTGCTCTTCACCCACGCCGTGTTGGTGACGAGGTTGCCCGTGCTCGCTTCGATCCACGCCGCGACGTCGGCCGACTTGCCCGCCATGAGGACGGCCGCGCGGTCCTTCCAGGACACGCTGGCGACCTTGCTGCCCGGAATCTGCGCCTTGACGGCATCGCCCAACGTCGGCACCAGGAGCCGCCCCGGCCCGCGGTCCTTGCCCTCGGGCAGGCCCGGCACGGCCGGCATCGGTTCGAGCACGCAGTAACCGAGCGTGCCCGCTTCGGGCGACCACCAGTTGTTGCGCACGATGCCGTGCATCGACGCGGGCGCACCGGTGCCGATCGTCGCGTGGCCGGGCCCCGTCTCGGTGCACGCATGCTGGTAGGCGCAATGCGGAAACTCGACGCCCTCGCGCAGCAAGCGGCGAAAGCCACCGTCTTCGGCGAAGAACGGTCGACCCGCTTCGAACACCCACGTCGCGAGCTGGTCGACGACGCACAGCACGACGAGGCGCGGCCGTTCGGTCGCTGGCGCTTGGTCGCGTTGCGCACACGACGTCGTCGACAGCACGACGCCGGCGAACAGGGGCAGCAGGTGGGCGCACTTCATGGGGCGAACATCTTCGCCACTCGCTCGATCGTGCGCCACGGCAGAAGGCCGAGATGGTAGATCGCGAGCGATTCGATTCGGTGCTCGCGGCAAAGCTCGCGCACCTTGATG
>JBDSBS010000481.1:0-3150 GCA_039921435.1 Planctomycetota bacterium
GGCTTCCGGTTCGATCGCGACCACCGCTGGCATGCCCGCCGTCAGCGTGCCGGTCTTGTCGACGAAGATCGTGCGCATGTGGCTGGCGGCCTCGAGGGCGCTGCCGCTGCGGAACAGGATGCCGAGCTGCGCCCCGCGGCCCGTACCGACAGCGACCGCTGCCGGCGTCGCTAGTCCCAAGGCACACGGGCACGCGATCACGAGTACGGCCACCAACCGTTCGACCGCGATGCCGAGGCCGTGCACCGTCGGGTCGACGAACCACCACAGCGCGAAGGTCAGTGCGGCTACGGCGAGAACGATCGGTACGAACACGGCGCTGGCGCGATCGGCCAGCCGCGCGATCGGCGCGCGCGATCCCTGCGCTGCCTCGACGGCGTCGGCGATGCGGGCCAGGGCCGTGTCGGAGCCCGTTCGTTCGATGCGCACGACGAGCAGGCCCGAGCGGTTGAGCGTGCCGCCGACAACGCGGTCGCCGGTGGCCTTGTCGATGGGCAGGCTCTCACCGCTCAGCATCGATTCGTCCACGGCGGACTCGCCATGCACGACGCGGCCGTCGCTCGGGATGCGCTCGCCTGGCCGCACCACGACTTCGTCGCCGGGTTGCAACACCGCCAGCGCCACCGACTCTTCGGCACCGTCGGCCGAGCGCCGCTGCACCGTTGCCGGTACGAGCGCGTGCAGGCCGCGCACCGCGTCACCGAGTTGCCAGCGGGCGCGCGACTCCAGCAACTTGCCGAACAGCACGAACGTGATGATCGCGGCCGCGGCCTCGAAGTAGAGGTGCGGCGGTGCTGTGTGAACCTCGTGTGCTTGCGCGAACCACGCCGGCGCGAGCATGCCGATCGCCGAGTAGATCCACGCGGCCAGCGAGCCGAGCGCGACCAGGGTGTTCATGTCGGCGCTGCGCTGCCGCGCCGCTTGCAGGCCTTTGGTCAGGAAGCGGCTCCCTGGCCCGAACAGCACGATCGAGCCCAGCGCCATCTGCGTCCACCGACCAACCGGGCCGTCGGCCCCCGGGATGGCGCCGTGCGACATCGCCAGCACGAGCAGCGGCACCGTCGCCGCGGTGGAAACGATCAGATCGCGCAGCAAGGCGCGGCGCTCGCGGCGTTCGGCATCACTGCGCCCGGTTGCCTTCTCCATCGGCGACAGCACGCCGTAGCCGGCGGCTTGCACCGACGCTTCGAGTGCGGCGCGCTGCACGAGGCTCTTGTCGTAGTCGACCCGCGCCTGTTGGGTGGCGAAGTTGACGCGCGCGCTGGCAACGCCGGGCACGGCTCGCAGCGCACGTTCGATGCGCAGCGCGCAGGCGGCGCAGGTCATGCCGGTCACGTCGAGCACGCTCGAGGCTCCAGCGTCGGTGGTGGGGGTGGTGGGGGGCGGGGTGCTTGGCTTGGTTGCGTTCATGGGAAGTTGTCGGGCAAGGGTTCGTCGGGCTTGGACCCGGGCCGACGTTGTGCTCACCGCAGCCTTACTCGTCGGTAGCGCAGATCCGCGAGTAAGGCACTTCAGCGGCGCGCGTCAGCGCGACTGCGGCAGGATTCCCCTGCCTGATGAACCGACATGAACAGCAATCTGACAACCGTTCTCTACATCGCGGGCATGACCTGCGAACACTGTGCACGCCGAGTCCGTGCGGTGATCCTGGCGCAACCCGGCGTGCTTGGTACCAACGTGCACGTGCGTGCGGGCACCGCGACCGTCGTGCACGACGACCCGCTGGCACTGGACGCATTGGTCCAGGATCTCGCCGAGCAGGGTTACGAGGCAAGGCTGGCAAGGCTGGCGCCAGCGACGTGAGGTGCACCGTGGTTCGGTTCTGGCCCGGCGGAACGTCGGCGGGCAGCCTTGTTACAGTGCACGCGCGGCGAGCGTCATGACGCCGGGTTGTGAGTTGACCGCTCCGGATAGACTCGGGAGCTTCCTTCCTGACCGCACCACGAGGTATCTCATGCGAAGCCTGCTCTCCGCCTCTCTTTCCGCATTGCCCATCTTCGCGCTTCTGGCCACCAGTTCAGCCCAGAACGTCGGCGTCGCCCTCAACGGGCTGGTCGACGGCTACATCGAGGTGCCCTACAGCCCTCAGGTCGTGCCGCAGAGTGGGATCACCGTCGAGGCGTGGATCACCTACAACGACGCGACGCTGGGTCCGAGTTGGCGGTACCCCACCATCATTCGCCAAGGCGTGAGCGTCGGTGGCAGCGAGGACTACTTCCTGCGCATCAACGCCGACAACAACGGCGCGCGCGTGCTGCGTTGGAAGGTCGTGCCCGTCGGCCTGACGGCGGGCATCAGCGTGAACTGGACGTTTGCGGCGGGTCAGTTGACGACGTGGACGCACGTGGCGGCGACCTACAACGGCACTACCGCCGTGCTCTACGTCAATGGCGCGCAGGTTGGCTCGGTCGCGGGCAACGGGATGCCCATCCGGGATTTCGGCAACGAAGTGCTCCGCATCGGCAAGGGCAGCGACGTCGCAACGCCGATCGAAGTGTGGAACGGTGAGATCGACGAAGTCCGGCTGTGGCCGTTCGCGCGCACGCAGGCCGAGATCCAGGCCACCATGAACCAGGAGCTCAACTCGGTGCCAGGCCTGGTCTCGACCTGGAATCTGAGCGGGTTCCTCTTCGACACGAGTGGCGGCGGCTTGCACGGGACGAGCAGCGGCCAGGTCACGTTCACCCCCAATCCGTTGGCGCTGACGTCGCCCCTGATGGCGGTGTCGTCGGGTACCAGTACACCGGGTTGCCTGGGCGCCTTGTTGCTCTCGCCGACCAGCGCGGCGCAGCTCGGCAACGTCGGCTTCGGTGTGGAGTGCACGCGCACTCCGGCTGGAGCCATCGCCATCTGGGGCGCCTCGTCGCAGGTATTGCCAGGTTCGTTCCCGCTGCTCGGCGTCGACGTTTGGCTCAATCCGACGGGCCTCATCACGATCACGGAACTGGCGAACGGGCTCGGGGCGCTGCGCGTGGGGGTGCCGGTTCCGGCGACGGCGCCGTTGGGCTTCACGTTCGCGCTGCAGGCCTTCGTGCTGGATCCCTGCGGCGCGCAGCTGTTCACGGCGTCGAACGCACTGACGATCGTGGTGTTGCCGTAGACGCTGGGGGGCCTGACGCCTTTCGACCGGCGTCGGGTCGTCGCGAGCCG
>JBDSBS010000482.1:0-2989 GCA_039921435.1 Planctomycetota bacterium
CATGTAGAGGTTGAAGTTGTCGAAAGGGCGATTCCCAGGGCTCGAGTAGACCGTCGTGCCGTCGATGCGCAGTGTGAGCAGCGTCGGCGTCGTCGTGATGGAGAACTGGTGCCATCCGCTCGTACGCAGGATGCTCGAGTGGTTGGTCTGAGTCGGTGACCCGGGAAGATTGTAAGTGTAGCTACCGCCGTTGGTCGGGCTCAGGTTGTAGTCGAAGGTGAAGATGCCGATCTGGTCCGTGCCTGAGAAGGCCCACATGCCGATGTAGTTCGACGACGAGGCGCTTGCACCGGTGTCGTTCATCCAGACTGAGAGCGTGCCGTAGGTTGGCGTCGCAAACGCATGGCTGAGGCGAATGTGCTTGTCGACTCCGGGGGTATCGACCGAGTTGAACCGCACCGCTTGGGCACCACCGTGCACCTGCGTCGACGACGGCAGGACAATCGACCCCGACTGCGCGAACGGCGTCCAGAACGGGTTCAGCGTCGGCCCCTCGAAGCCGTCGAAGAAACAAGTCGTTTGAGCCGAGAGAGGAGCTGCGAAGGCGACTGCCAGGCAAGTCGCGAAGAGCATCTTGGTGGTGTTCACGGAAGATCCGGTGGGTTGGGCCCGGTCGACGCACACTGCATCCCCGACCACCATGGTCGCCGGTGCCGAGCGCGCTGCGGGCAAGAGGCAAAGCACGCAACCGGCACGAACCCCACGCGATCCCACACTCGATTCGCGTTCGAATGAGGCGCGTTCCCTGCGCGAGGGCTCGAGCAAGCCGCGACGTCGACAGGCCGCGCCAAGGGCCATCGCATAGATCGCAATCCGGATTGCCTGGGTGCGCTGCTGCCTGACCAGAAAGTCGTGCACCCGCGTGGGGTCTTGCGCAATCCGGTGCTCTTGCGTCAGAGCGCGCGGCACTCCACGAGGAGCACTGCTCCGAGGAATGTGCAAGTGCGCTCGTCGACTCATCAGCCCACCGACACCAGGCTTCGAGGAGGCCTTCTATCATGTCCATCTCAACAGCTTCTTCTGTGGTCGCGCGCCGGACGCGCATCTCGTTCGCCGACCTTCTCCGGGCGATGGCCCCGATCGCGATCTTCGCCGCGGTTGTCGCACCCGGCCTCCTGGCACAGCGGCCCAATCTCGCTGCGAATCCAACTGGAACCGGCGTCCCGAACTCGCTGCAGTCCGATCCTGGCTGGGGCGGTGGGGCCTTGCCTTGGGAAATCATCGACAGCCAGCGCAACTACGCCCAGTGGTACCACGGCCTGGCGTTCACCGGTGGCAACAACAACTGGGCGGGCCAACCTGCCGGACCGCGCCAAGCGACGATCAACTTCGGCACGAACGCGACCTTCTCGAAGGTCGTTCTGTGGCATCACGGCCACGACAGCGCCCCGGCGCTCGCGTCGACATCGCAGCTCGCGTACTTCGATGGCACGACTTGGACCAACATCACGGCTGCCCGCACCTACGGTCGCCAAGATTTCGGCGGTGGATGGTCGGTGTCCGACGAGTACGAATTCTTCCCCGTCACCGGCAGCAAGGTGCGGTGGTCGTTCGACAACAGCCAACTGAGCATGATCGGCACGCAGATCACGCACGGCTGGCTTTACGAGTTCGAGGTGTTCGCGCCGCAACCGAGTCTCGCCGTCAATACGACGGGCTCAGGCTTTCCGAACGCGTTGCAGTCCGATCCAGGTTGGGGCGGCGGATCGTACCCGTGGGAGATCGTCGACGGCCAGCGAACCTACAGCCAGTGGTACCACGGCCTGGCGCTCACAGGTGGCAGCGGTCCGTGGATCCAACCCGCGGGGCCGCGCCAAGTCACGATCGACTTCGGTGCGAATCGAACGTTCGCGAAGGTCATCCTATGGCATCACGGTGTCGACCACGCACCGGCCCTGACGTCGACCTCTCAGCTTGCCTACTTCAATGGAACCGCGTGGGTCAACCTCGGCGCCACGCGCACATTCGGCCGCATGCAGGCCGGCGGCGCGGGGTCCACGTCTGACGAGTACGAGTTCTTCCCCGTGACCGGCAGCAAGGTGCGCTGGTCGTTCGACAATACCCAACTCAGCATGACCGGCGCTCAGATCACGCACGGCTGGCTCTACGAGTTCGAGGTGTTCGCCGCATCGACCCAGTCGTCGTTCGGCACCGGCTGCGCGGGCTCCAACGGCGTGCCCGTCGTGGTCCCAACCCCCATCGGACCTCGTCTGAGCGAAGACTTCGTACTCACGTTCGATTCTCTGCCGGCCAACCCACCGGTCTTCGGCGTGTTGGGCTTCAGCAACACACAGGCCAACGGAACTCCGTTGCCGCTTTCGCTCGGGTTCCTCGGCATGCCGGGCTGCCAACTACTCGTGAGCAACGACCTGGTTGTGCCTGTGACGGCGCGCCCATCGCCAACCACAGCCGCGTGGACGACGCCAATCCCCAACCTGCAAGGACTGCTCGGATTGGAGTTCTTCCAACAGCTGTTGGTGCTGGACCTCGGCGTGAACGCGCTTGGCCTGACGACTAGCAATGCGAGCCGTGCCACGATCGGATGGAACTGACCGATCGGCCAGAGACTGAATCGAATCCGGTCGAGTCTGGCCCCCGAGTAGTGCTTCACTGCTTCGGCGATGAGTGTCCGAACTCGCCCGGCGCAAATCGCAAGCGCCATCGCGGCAACCGAGTAGCTTTCGGTTGCCGCCCCGTCCCGCCGGATCGGTCCGGCTCCCTGTTCGGACACGGCCGCAACCGCGTGTCGGTGCGCATCGCGCCGGCCCGTTATGTCTGCGCCGAACCCCGAGCAGGTGGCGACACGCAATAGTGAATGAGGCCGTGGGCAATGGGCGTTCAAGGTGCTTCACGGAGTGTCACCTCCAACCCCGAGCAAACCGCCATGACCCTTCTCCGTTGCCTACGCCGCCTGTCCCCGTTCGCGAGCCTGCTGACCGTGAGCTCCACCATCTGCGTGGCGCAGACCCCAGTGATCCACGAGGCAGTC
>JBDSBS010000483.1:0-2838 GCA_039921435.1 Planctomycetota bacterium
GCCGAACGTCGAGATGTCCGATGGACTGGGATCGGCGTTGAGGCCACCCGGTGACCAGCCGACGAGCCAGGCTTGGATGTTGACGGTGGCGAGCACGCCGAACTCGATCGACCAGTCGTTCGTGACCGTGTTCCAGGTGATCTGGATGCTGTTGCCGACCGTCGTCAGCGGGGTGAAGACGGCGTCATAGGTCGCCCTGCCGACTCCCGGTGAGGGCTGGTCGTAGTAGACGCGGCCACCGCCCACAGCGGACGGATCCAGGTCGGTCCACGCACTGATCTGGGTCTTCGTTTGGTTGAGCAGCGTGTTGACAGCCGGGGTCGGCGAGTTGGTGTTGCCGGGCCCGCTGGCGACCCAACCGTTGGATCCGATCCACAGACCGAGCGAACCGGCCGCCACCTGCGTGTCGTTGCCCAGCGCCAGCGGCGGCACGCCGCCGGGCACCGTGAAGCCAGGCCCAGGCACCGTCGTGACGATGTAGCCGGTGCCCGTGAACGTGCCTTTCACCATCTGGCCCGCGAGGTCCATCGCGGTCGGACTCATGCCTTCGTAGAACGACGCGAAGCGGCTGGTGCAACCCGTTCCCTGCGGCCGCACCTTCGCGCAGCTGCGCGGATCGAACGCGAGGCTCCACACGCCCGCCATCGGTGCGCTCGAACCGATTGGCGTGACCACGCCGGTGTTGACGTTCACCGACGACATCATGCCGCCCGAAGGATTGGCGCCGAGCAGGCAGCGGCCGGTGCCCGGATCGAAGGCGATGTCGCCGACCGAACCACCGGGCGTGCCGATCAACTGGATCGTGGCCTGGATCGCGCCGTTGCTCTTGTTCACCTTGCGGATCACCTGGCCGAACTGACTCCACACCCACAGTTGGCCCGAGCTGTCGAAGCCGAGGCCCGAGTAGTCGGCGCCGCCGGGCAGGTCGGTCGGCAGCGTGCCGACGCTCGTGCACACGCCAGTCGAGGTGTGGATCGTGAACAGCGGGCCGATGCCGTCCACGGCGTAGAGGATGCCGGTGGTCGGATCGATCGCGATGTCGCCCTCGACGTTGACGAACTGCGTCAGGTTGGCGACCAACGTCGTAGCGCCGGACGCCGGGTTGATCGTGAACAGCATGCCCGAGGCCGGCGAGCCGCCGCTGCCGAGCGAGACACCGTAGAGCATGCCCGAAGGCGAGAACGCGATGGCCAGCGGTGGGCGATTCGGGAAGCCCGAGACCGTGCGCGGATTGCTCGCGGCGCCGGTCGTGGTGTTGATGTCCCACAGCGTCGACGTGGTCGTGGTGGCACTGTCGATGCCGAGCAGTTGGCAGGTGGTCTGGGCGTTGGCCGTAGCGATGAGGAGAACGCTCGGCGCCAAGGCTAGGGCGAGGCGAGCGACGAGGATGGTCAGGTTCATGGCGATGAAGGTGGCGAGGTCGGGGACCGGCGATGTGTTCGGCCAAAAAAGCCGGCGTCGTCGAGTTGGCCCACGAGCTTAGACTCTGTGCGTTCGGGACGGCAGGGAGGGTGGGAATGAGGGCACCCTCGAAGGACCAGGCGGCGGTGCACGCACGCCGAATCGCAAGTTGAGATCCACGAGCTGGCCTGTCTGTACGAGCTCGGCTATCGCGGCGTGGTCGGCGTCGAACGCCGGCCGAGCAAGCCCGAGGCCGAGGCGGCGAAGGGTCTGGGGTTTTGCCGACGTGCGCGAGTTTCAACTACATCCTACTTCGTCAACAACGTCGTCACCTCGAGGTTGCCGAGCTTCGGCAGCGCGCCGCTCAGCGCCTGCCAGTAGATCGTCAACCCGACGAGGCTCGGCTGGGCGGGCACCTGCATGCGGAACGAGGCCCTGCCGGCGGAGTCGTGCGTGGCCAGTGGCCACGAGCTGCAGACTCGCAGGATCGAGCCGAAGGGTGCCGAAGCCAGGCACTGGCAACCGAGCTGCATCGAAGGCGATTGCCAACGCAAACGGCTCGTTGGCGCGACCCTCAAGGTCGAGCGCCAGCAAGTGACCGACGGCCGGCAATGTGCGCCAGATCAGATGGTGATGGCGATTCCACCACACGCGCGGAACACCCCAGGTGGTCAACACGGCATCGAGATCTCCGTCCCCATCCAGGTCTCGCGCCTGTGGGTATGTGCACCGGGTTTGCCAGCGGTTGCAGCGAACGCGGGGAAATCAGCGATCGGGAGCGAACAACTCGCGCACCGGCATCGAGAAGCCAGGCACGAGGTCATCGCCGCTGAGATCGTCGTGATCGGTCCGTTCGTGCACTTCGCCGTGGCTGCGGTAGACCGTCACACTCGACGCCCCGGGGTCGATGACCCACACGCCCCGCGCGCCATGCGCGAGCCAAGACAAGGCCTTCTCGTGCGCATCCTTGCGCGAGTCGCGCGGCGACCGGATCTCGACGGCGAGGTCTGGTGGCCCCGGGAAGTAGCCCGGCGATCGAGCCGGAGGCAGCCGCTCCGTGCGAACGAAGGCGAAGTCGGGTGCTAGTACGGTGTCGGGGTTCTGGGCCAACAGGAATCCCGTGTCGGCGTTGTAGGTCTTGCCGAGTCGCCTTCTACGCACGTGTCGAGTCAGCCGTTCGCCGAGGATCGCACCGATGTCGCCGTGCCAATGGCCGGCGGGACTCATGCGCCGCAGTGCCCCGCGCACGAGTTCGTGGCGGCAGCCAGGCTCGCGCAGAGACAGCAGGCCGTCGGCGGTGGTGAGGGTGGGAGTAGGCATGATGCGCATGGTATCACTCGGTGCTCCGTTGAGGCGCAACTCGCGCCTGTGGGTATGTGCACCGGGTTTGCCAGCGGTTGCAGCGAACGCGGGGAAATCAGCGATCGGGAGCGAACA
>JBDSBS010000484.1:0-6776 GCA_039921435.1 Planctomycetota bacterium
GGTGAGCACGCGCTGCGCGACGTCGGCCAATCCCGGCGCGACGGACTCTGGTTCGGCGAGAGCGGCGATCAGCACCTTGGTCAGCGTGCGGCTCGGACCGCGGCGCCGAAGGACGGTCGCAAGCACGTCGGGGTGGTGCGCGCCGGGAATCGCCGCGAGCACTTCCTCGTCGCGGTAAAACGTCGATTCGAGCAGCAGCGACTCCGCGACGAAGTGGCCCGCTGGCACGGCCTGCAAGAAGCGGCGCAGCACGGCGCCGTTGGCTTTGTTGAGGCGGTGCAGGATCTCGAGCGGCGGGAAGCGTTCGAGCACGATCTGGAACTCGCCGAGGTCGGCCAGGCCGAGGAAGAAGTCGATGAGGATCTTGCGGTGCTCAGGTCGGGCCGAAGCAAACAGCGGTTCGACGTGTGGCAGCGCCGCGCGGTCGAAGCCCTGCACGATGCGGCCGACGAGTGCTGCCGGCGAACGCGAACCGACCGGCAGCAGGCGTTGCTGCTCGAGCAAGTCGCTGGCCGAAAACAGGGCCGGCGCGATGGCCGGTCCCATCGCCTGCAAGACTTCGATGGCCGCTTCTCGAGGTTCGCCGGTGCGGTGCCAGGCGGAGCGCAGCAGCTCCTCGACGGCGCGTTCGCGCAGGTCCAACAGTTGGGTGCGCGCTGTGGCGCGCGAGGCGCCCTGCTCGTCGAGCAGGCAACGCACGAGACGCTGCACGTGGGCATCGTTCTCGTCGATCGCGTCCATCATGTGCGTCGGTGACTCGACGTTGCTGACGAGATGCGGTTCGAGCAGGATCGCGCTGCCGCGACTCTGGCAACGTGGGCACTCGGCTGCCGACGCCTGCAAGGGCACACCGCAGGCGCGGCACGACCAGCGGGTCCGGCTCGTGAGTCCGGCCAGCGTCGCGATCGGCAGGCCGTTCCCATCGCGTTCGTTCGCGGCGGCCACGACGGGCAATCGGAAGCCCGCCGCTTCCTTCGAGAGAAGCGCTCCGCCGGCGGGGTTGTCGCTGATCAGGGCCTGCACCGTCGGTTCGACGCCGGCTCGCTGCGCCTGTAGGCGAGCGGCCAACAGCGGCACGGCGTCCGAACCCGCGTGCAGCCGGCGCGCCTGCTGCAGGGCGGCGGTCGCGCCCGATTCGTCGCCGCGCTGCAGCCGGCTGCAACCAGCCTGCGCGAAGGTGCGGGCCAGGTCAGCGCTGAGTTGCTGCTTCTGCGCACCGTCGCGCACGAGTTCGAGCAACCGCTTGCCGGCGGCCGCGGCCGACTCGAAGTCACCGCTCTGCAATCGCGCGCGGTAGACGAACTCCCAACCGGTGGCGCGGTCCGGCGACCGCGCGAGCACACGCTCGGCAGCTTCCGCGGCTTCGGTCGCGAGCCCGGCGCCGAGCAGGCTCTGGGCCAGCATCAGGTCGTTCTCGGGGCTCTCGATGCCGAATGCGCGCTGCAGGTAGAGATGCTGCGTGTGTGCCTGCGCCGGTTCACCGAGCTCGGCGAGTACCTTGCCCAGCAACAGCCGCGCGTAGTGGTTTTCGGGATCCTGTCGCACGACGGACTGCAATCGTTTGTGCGCGCCTTCCAGGTCGCCGTGCATGGCCTGTTCGACGCCGAGCAGGTAGTCGGCCAGCGCTTGCCGGCTGCGTGCGCCCATGACGAGCCGCGCTAGGCGCCACCACATGAAGAGCAGCATCGCGAGCACGGTGCAGGCGAGCAGCGTCTCGACGACGCCGGGTTCGCTGACGAACTGCCACAGCCACGATGTCTCGGCCGCGGGAACTGCCGGCGCTGGCGCGAGCGGAGCGACGGCCTCGGTTGCGGCACTTGTGGCGAAGGAGAACACGGCAACGGGGCGTCAGGTGCTTGCCGAACGGTGGCTCGCGATAAGGTCGGGCGCACACTGTCGCACGGCATCAGTGGGCGCAGCGACAGGCTGCGTGCGCTTGCTCAGAGCGTACAACAGCAGGCGGTCCAGCAGGGCGGGGAACGGCAAGCCCGCGGCCGCCGCAGCCTGCGGCAACAGGCTCGTCTTGGTCAAGCCGGGGATGGTATTGGTCTCGAGCACTCGCGGTCCGTTCGCGGTGACTATCATGTCGGTGCGCGACATGCCGTCGCAGACCAATACTTCGTGGCAGCGCACCGCCAGCGCTTGCACGTGTGCGATCTGGGCGGCCGAGAGCCCGCGCGGCGGGATCACCTCTTCGCTGGCGCCGGGTCGGTACTTCGCCTCGTGCGTGAACCAGGTGTCGCACTGTGGATAGATGCCGATCGGCGGCAGCGCTTGCAGCTCATCGCCGGTGTTGCCGAGCACCGCGACGGTGATCTCCTCGCCGACGAGTTGCTGTTCGCCAAACCAGCGGCGGAACTTGCCGCGGAAGGCCGTGAAGAACGCGTCGAGCTCCTGCTCGGTGTGCACACGCTGCACGCCGACCGTGCTGCCCGAGGCATCGACCTTGACGAACGCCGGGGTGCCGATGGCCGCCTGCATCCTTGCGAACTCTGTGTGTGCACAGGCGCGAGCGAGTGGGGTCCCCGGCTCGTAGGCAAAGGCCAGCGGCACGCCGGCCACTTGCAGCACCTGGCGGGTGCGCAGCTTGTCCATCGCCACGGCGGAAGCCGCGCAGCCCGAGCCAACGAATGGCACGTCGTAGAGTTCGAGCATGCCTTGCACGGTGCCGTCCTCGCCGTTCGGGCCGTGTAACACTGGCAGCACGACCTGCACGTGCGCTTCGTCGAGCAGCCAATCGAGGGCAGCTCCCGGACGCATCGGTCCACGCTGTTGCAGTGCCTCACGCGGCTGCCACACGACGCCCTGCGGCAGCGAGCTCAGGCTCGGCGACCAACCGCCTTGGTTGTCGAGGTAGACCGGCCAGACTCGCCAGCGCGTGCGATCGAGGTGCAAGAGCACCTGCGCCGCCGATGCCAACGACACTTCGTGTTCCGGCGAACGACCGCCGGCCAGAACGGCAATATCCATCACATCACCCCTCCGCGGTGATGACGACAGCATAGGGTGTCGTGCGGTCGACGCGAGCAAGCGACGCGCCTTCCGCGGCGGCGTGCTGATTCGAGCTGTTGGGCATCAGGCCTTCGATCGCCGGCGTTCCGGAATCACGGCACTAGCCTCGTCGGTCGCCTTCGGCTTCAGCGCGGCGGCGGCCAGAGCGCACCCGTGGCCGCCGCTGCGCCCCACAAGATGGCGTCGGAGCCGCCGAGGCTCGGTGCAAACAGAAGACCTTCGTGCACGAGCCGTCCCGTCACCTTGCGCGTGTGCGCTTCGATGCGCTCGCGCAGACCTGGCCAGCCCGCCATCACGCCGCCACCGAGCACGACGGCGCTCGGATTGAGCAGCGTGCAGGCGTTGGCTACGAGTGCGCAGGCGGCGCTCTCCGCCTCGTTCAGGATGCTCTTCGCCGCTTCGCTGCCGCTGCCACCGGCGTTGGCCCTGGTGACGACGCCACCGACCGTCCAAACACCGTCGGCGGCGGGACCGATCTCGGCCACGGCGCGCTCGATGATCGCGCGTCCACCGCAGTAGGCCTCGAAGTGGCCGAACGCGCCGCACGGACACGGCAGGCCACCGGGCGCGAACGTCGTGTGTCCGATCTCACCTGCCGCGTTGCTGAAGCCACCGTAGGGCTTGCCGTCGACGATCAAGCCGATGCCGATGCCCGTGCCGAAGAACAAACACAACAGCGGATCGCGACCGACCGCGTGGCCGCGCAAGAACTCGCCCCAAGCACTCGCTCGGCCATCGTTGAGCACGGTCGCTGGCACCCCGAACTTGGCCTGCACATGGTCCGCGAGCAGAAACCCGTCGAGCGGCAGGTTTGGGGCCCGATCGATCGACCGGCCATCGCGGGGAATCACGCCCGCGACGCCGAACCCCGCGGCAATCGGCGCTTCCATTCCGGCTGGTATTCCGGCTGGCATTCCGGACGGCATTCCGGACGGCAGCGAGGCCAGAACCTGTGCCAGAGCGCGATCGAAGCCGCGCAAGAACTCGCCCCGATCGCGCACGGTCGGCACGTGCTGCACGGCATGCACAGCGAAGTCGGCGCTGATGAGCGCGAAGCGGCACTTGGTTCCGCCGAGATCGCCGGCGAGCACGGTGCGCAATCAGTCCTCCGACAGTGCTTCCATGAGTTCGTCGAGCAGCTTCACGAGGCTCGCGTTCTGGTGCTCGAGCACCGTGATGCGGCGCATGATCTTCTCTACGACGGGCGGCAGCAGCGTGTCGAGCGACACCGACTTGATCATCTGGAACGTCTCGACCCGATGTGGACTCGTGCTCTGGTCGAAGTGGAAGTGGTAGGCGTTCTCGAGCGCCTGGGCGGTGTGTTCGAGGATCTCTCGGCCAACCTCCTTCTGCTCCTCCGCACTCATGTGCGTCATCTTGAAGGCCTCGACCTTGTAGCGGTGCAGCGCGTCCTTGAGTTGTTTCTTCACAGCGAACTCCTTGCGGCCCAGGAGGAGGGCCTCAGTAATGAATGCTCCCTGCGTACAGGCCACGCTCGCTTTGCGCAACGACACATCGGCAGCAGGTGCAGCTTCTCACGCGCCGAGGCTCGGGTTGCGCGGTGCGGGTCGTTCGCTCGTTCGCTCAATTGCGCTATAGCGGTGTGCACTCGGCCCCCATACTCGATCCCACGGCACTCGGCCACCGGTCACACGCGCCCGACGAGCAGGCTCGTGTTGTGCCCACCGAAGCCCAGTGAGTTGCTGATCGCATGCTCGATGCGCAGGTCGCGCGCGACGTTCGGAACGTAGTCGAGATCGCACTCGGGATCGGGCGTCTCGTAGTTGATCGTGGGGTGGACCTGACCATGGCGGATCGACAGTGCCGTCGCGGCGAGTTCGATCGCGCCCGAGGCCCCAAGCAGGTGCCCCACCATCGACTTGGTCGACGAGACGCTCAACTTCTTGGCCTGGTCGCCGAAGACGCGTTTGATCGCGGCCGTCTCGATCTTGTCGTTGAGGTGGGTGCTGGTGCCGTGTGCATTCACGTACTGCACGGCATCGGGCGCGATGCCGCCATCGCGCAGCGCCGCCTGCATGGCGCGACTCGGTCCGTCCGCATCCTCGTTGGGCGCGGTGATGTGGTGTGCATCGTCGGTCGAGCCGTAGCCGAGCACTTCGCAGTAGATCGACGCACCGCGACGGCGCGCGTGTTCGTATTCTTCGAGCACCAACGCAGCCGCACCTTCGCCCATGACGAAGCCGTCGCGATCGCGATCGAATGGTCGCGACGCCCGCTTGGGGTCCTCGTTGCGCGAGGACACCGCCTTGAGTGCGCAGAAGCCACCGAGGCCGAGCTCGGTCGTGGCCGCTTCCGAGCCGCCCGTCAACATCATGTCGGCCTCGTCCCACTGGATCGCGCGCAGGGCCATGCCGATGGCGTGGCTCGCGCTGGCGCACGCCGAGGACGTGACGAAGCAGGTGCCTTGCAGGCCAAACTTGATGGCGGCCTGGCCGGCCATCGCGTTCGCCATGATCTTCGGAATGAAGAACGGGCTGACGCGGTCGGCGCCGCGCTCGACCTGCAACACCTTGGAGGCCTCGATCTCGTGGATGCCACCGATGCCCGTGCCCGTGATGCAGCCTGCTCGCGTGCGATCCTCGCGCCCCATGTCGAGGCCCGAACCAGCCATCGCCTCGGCGGCGGCCAGCAGGTAGTACATGGTGAACTTGTCGAGCCGCTTCGACTCGTTCTTGGGAAAGAACTTCTCCGTCTCCCAGCCCCAGACCTCGCAAGCAAACTTGCAAGTGTGCTTGCTGGTGTCGAAGCGCGTGATGGGGCCCGCACCCGATGTACCGGCCAGCAGGTTGGTCCAGTTCGACTGGAGATCGAGCCCCAGCGATGACACGGCTCCGAGCCCGGTGATGACGACGCGACGTCTAGCCATGGTGGTATGTTCTTGGCGCCTTGGCCCGAATCCTGGATGGGTCGACGGAGAGCACAGCCGCACGCCCGGCTCGCAGCGGATCCTCGGCGCCGTGCCAACCAGACCCAAACGGCCAACCAGACCCAAACGGCCAAACAGACCCAAGGGGCCAACCAGACCCAGAGGGCCTGCCAGACCGGGACGACAGACAGTAGCCGAACGGGCCGACCGACACGGGGGACCATGGGGACACCGGGAACCCGGATGACCCCGAGGAGGCGGACGACCCTGAGGAACCCGACGACACTGTCACCCTACGTGCAGTCCCAGCGCTCAGCCGAGCTTGCCCGAGATGTACTTCACAGCGTCGCCGACCGTCATGATCTTCTCGGCGTCCTCGTCTGGGATATTGATCTCGAACTCGTCTTCGAACTCCATCACCAGCTCGACCGTGTCGAGCGAGTCGGCGCCGAGATCGTTGATGAACGATGTCTCCGCCGAGATCTTGTCCCGGGTGGTTCCGAGTTGCTCGCAGACGATGTTGTGGACGCGCTCTTCGATGTTGTCAGCCTTCGACACTTTCTTGCCTCGTACGAACTGGGGAGAGTCGGTTTCGTCGACCGGGCCATGAGCCAAGTCCACGCAGACCGAGAAGCGTAGCTACATGGTCATGCCGCCGTCCACAACGAGCGTTTGCCCGGTGAGGTAGGCGGCGGCATCACTGCAAAGGAACGACACGACGCCGGCAATGTCTTCGGGTTGACCGAGACGACCCAGCGGAATCTGCGATTGCATGGTTGACTTGACGTCCTCGGCCAGAACTGCCGTCATGTCGGTGGCGATGAACCCCGGGGCCACCACGTTGACCGTGATGTTGCGGCTGGCGAGCTCCTGGGCG
>JBDSBS010000485.1:0-2881 GCA_039921435.1 Planctomycetota bacterium
CCAGCGATCGGGCTTGTACTCGGAGCCGACCACCGAAGTCAGGAACACGGCCTTGCCCTCGCCGAAGTTGCGCACGGTCAACAGCGGCGTCTGCTCGGCGTCGGTGATGCGCGCGACGACCGTTGCATCGGCATGCAGAGAATCAGGGGCGATGCCGTGCCAGCGCCAGATCGGGATCGCCTGGAACACTTCGCGGTAGATGGGCTCGTCGAACTCGGCCAGCAGCGGGTGGTCGGCCTGCGTGATGCTCGGCCGGCGCACGACGGAGCTGCCAGGGGCACCGCCGAGCACCTGCAACAGGCGGAAGGGCTGTGGACCCTGCCCAGCGGCGTGCAAGTGCAGGTTGTAGCTCTCGACCTCGGTCTGTTCGCCGAAGCCGACCAAGAGGCCGCGGCCCGCTTGCAGCGCTTCGGTCAGGGCCGCAGTCGCGCGCTGGTTCAATCGGTCGACATCGGCCAGCACCGTGACATCGTAGTTCTTCGGCGTGCATTGCCCGCCGAGCAGGGCCAGGGTGTCCACTACTTCGACGGCGAACGTCGGCAGCGCCGTCGGATCGGGATCGAGGATGAGGCGCCACAGATGACTGTAGGAGCGCAGTGGGTCGCCGTCGGCGGCGCCGTCGACGAGCAGCACGCGGATGCGGTCGCGGACCTCGATGGTGGTGAAGCGTTCGTCGTCGGCGGGCAGCGAATCGTTCTGCACCTGCACGCGCACGCGGCGGCGCCCGGGCTCGCGGAACGAAACCTGGAAGTCCGCTTCGCCGTCGGTGCCGGCTGGCACGGTGACGACCTTGCGCATCGGCTCACCGCCGTCGATCTCGAGGGTCACTTCGCAAGTCGCCGCCGCCTGGCTGCGGTTCTTCAGTGTGGCGACGAGATCGACTGGCGCGCGCAGCACGGCGGCAGGTTGTTCGACGGCGAGATCCGTGATCTGCACGTTGTCGGCCATGCCGCCCTCATGTGTCGAGGCGAACGGGCCGGTGTCGATCCAGTGCATTTGCGTGCCGGCGCGCTTCTGCAGCCGTTCGACGACATCGCGCGCCGTGTCGAACAACTCGGCCGATGGCTGTTGCTCGGGGTTCGCCAGCGCTTTGCCCAACGAGCGGGCCTGCAGGTCGGTGAACACGTAAACCTGCACGTCGAGCTCACCACTCTCGTCGATCGCGCTGGCGACCTGCGACAGCGCATCGGTGAGGTCGCCCGCCGCATCCTCCGGCTTCTGCAGCGCGAACCACTGGTTGCGCACGGTCTGCAGGTCGAGGTCGCCGCGCACGAGGAAGCGCGGTCGCACGCCGGCGAGCACGAGCGTCACCTTGTCGCTATGGTTCTGGTTCTGCTCGAAGCGGTCGAGCAAGCGGCCGACCATTGCGCGGGCGCGGTCGAAGGGACTCGGCGTGCCGTCTTGTCGCAGGCCCATGCTGTAGGTGCCGTCGAGCACGATCACGTGGTGCACGAGGCCGGCACCTGCCAACAGACCGGAAGCCTGTTGCAGCATCGGCCGGGCGATGGCGAGTGCCAGCAGGATCGGCACGAGGCAGCGCAGCAACAGCAGCAGCAGGTTCTCGTTGCGCAGGCGATTGCGCTGCTTCTGGTACGCGCGCAGCAAGAACTCCATTGCCGCCCACGGGCGCTTCCGATGGCGCTGCCGATTGAGCAGGTGGATGACCAACGGCACGGCGAACAGCAGCGTGCCGGCCAACAGGGCTGGGTTGAGGAAGTGCACGCTACTTGCGACGCTTGCTGCGCGCCGTGCGGGCGCTCAGGTAGGAGGTCAGGATCACGTCGAGCGGCATGCTGTTGACGACGCGAACGTAATCGATGCGCTGGCCGAGGCAGCCCTTGCGGATCTGATCGGCAAAGCCCTCGATCTCGGCGAGGTAGGCGTCGCGCAGCGACTTCGGATCACAGAGCAGCTCGGGCATCTGCTCCATGCCTTGGAACAACGTCATGCGTTCAAACGGGAACTCGACCTCGTCGCGATCGAGCACGTGGAACACGACGACGTCGTGGCCGCGACTGGCGATCTCGCGCAGGCCCTTGAGCACTTCCTTGGGCTCGTCGAACAGGTCGCTGAAAATGAGCACCATGCCCCGCTTGCGCAGTTGGCTGGCCAGCTCGTGCAGCACACTGCCGACCTTGGTCTTCTGCTTGCGGGTCGTCGCCTCCTCCAGCGCGCCGAAGATGTTGCCGAGGCTCGCGCGCGTGTTGGACGGCGGAATCTGCCGCGCGACCTTCTCGTCGAACAGCGTAAGTCCGACGGCGTCGGCCTGCTGTTGGATCAAGAACGAGAGAGACGCGCAGGCCGTCGCCGAGTAGTCGAACTTCGACAGGCCGCCATCGTGCCCGTAATTCATCGACTCGCTCTGGTCGAGGAACAGGTGCGCGCGCAGGTTGGTCTCCTCCTCGTACTGTTTGATGACGAAGCGGTCGGCCTTGCCGAAGATCTTCCAGTCGAGGTGCCGCAGATCGTCGCCCTGCACGTATTCGCGGTGGTTCGCGAACTCGACCGAAAAGCCCCGATACGGCGACTTGTGCATGCCGGTCACGAAGCCCTCGACGACGAGCCGTGCGCGCAGCTCGAGCCGCGCGACCTTGCTGAGCACGCGCGGGTCGAGGTAGTTGGTGGGGATCTCGGTCATGTCAGCAAAGCAAAGAGAAGGCAGCTACGAAGGAGCAAACGAGGCAGGCAAGAAACGACAAGGCGACCGAGCCAAGCGCGGCGAAGCCGCGCGTCGAACTGGTCCGTTGCTCTAGTTCGCCCATAGATCCGCCGGCCGAGTGCCGGCCGGATGCATGTTCCGCCCGTGTT
The DNA here is from genome assembly GCA_039921435.1 of Planctomycetota bacterium. Taxonomy (GTDB): domain Bacteria; phylum Planctomycetota; class UBA1135; order UBA1135; family UBA2386; genus DASVAL01. The sequence continues at coordinate 2,809 of JBDSBS010000485.1, forward strand.
GTGATTCCGGTCCGGCCGGCGGGAGAAGGCAAAAGGGTCTCGCGGCAAAGCCGCGAGTCACTTTTGCGCGATG
>JBDSBS010000486.1:0-9144 GCA_039921435.1 Planctomycetota bacterium
CGGCCGGTCGTCAGCGCTCTCAAGAAGAACACCAAGGCCGCCCACGCCGACATCAAGGCGGAGGCCGACGCGAAGAAGCTGACGCTCTACCCGATCATGTTCGGCCGCGCCCAGGCGCTACTCGGCATCGTGAAGTCGGCCAAGCGAGGGACCGGCAAGACGGCGCGCGCCAGTGCGGCGGCGAGTGCTGGCCGGCCAGCCGACAGCTCGTCCAAGTCGGGCCAGGTTCGCGCGCTCTTGAGCACCGGCATGAGCGCCGCGGAGATCGCCAAGAAGGTCGGCTGCACGGTTGGGCTCGTCTACAACGTCAAGTCGACGAGTGGCGGAGTGGCGAAGCGCGGACCGGGGCGGCCGCGGAAGAACGCGGCGCCGACCTTGGACGGGATCGATGGCATCCTCGCGGCTGTCAAGAACAGCGAGCAGCAGCGCAGTCGGATGCGCGCGGCGCTGGAGCGGATCCAGGCCGTCATCGCCGCCACGCTGGGGTGATCAGCGTTGTGCCCAGGCGAGTGGCCAGTCACAGGCTCGCCACCGCGCAGCCGATGGCTACGATGGCATCCATTGGCGCAAACGAGAGCATCCTCCTCAGGCAGTGGAGCAAGCTGTCATACCGTGACCCCGAGGCGCTGCTGCGCGAGATGCGGCGGCTCGAACTTCAGATTGCTGGGATACGGCTCCGTCGGACCCACGACCTGAAACGCCATCTGGAACGACGACAGGCAGCGCTGTTTGCGTACGGGCTTGGCCACCGACTCAAGACCCAGGTCGTCATCGCGGATGCATCATCCGAGACCCTGGACTACGACTTCGTCCTGGCACAGCGAGGCGGGCGGCAATCTGCCGCGGCTCCAGCCCTTCGTAGTAGCGCAGCAGCACCGCCGTGCGGAACGGTTCGTCCAGACACAGCACCGCGGCCAGCATGCGTTCGCGGACTTGTTCACGCCCAACGATGTCGGCCGCGGCATCGGCTGTCCGTAGTTCGCCGATCGCGGACTCCCGCGCTCGACGCCGCCGCTCGGCCCGCCGTCGATTGGCCAACAGATGGGCCGCCGTGGTGGCCAACCAACCGCGCAAGGAACCGCCGAGCCGCGGCGGTCGGCGCGGCGATTGCAACCACACTTCCTGCGCCAAGTCGTCCCCGCCATCCACGTCGCGCACGAGATCGCGCGCGAGTCCACGCACGAACTCGGCGTGGATCAAGAGGTCGGCGATCGGCACGGCATCGCGGGGGCATCACCTGCATTCAACACCACCGAGCTCAGCAGCGTTCCCGCCGCCCTCACGATTCACCCGACCCCAGAGTAGTAGACCAGAGTAGTAGATCAGTGCCCTGGGCCCAGCAGTCGGTGGTAGGCGGCATGCCGTTCGGCGTCGAGAGTGCCGACCGCCACCGCCGCGCGTACTGCGCAGCCGGGCTCGTGCAGATGGCGGCAGTCGCGGAACCGGCAGTTGGCAGAAAGCGCGACGATCTCGGGAAACGCCGCAGCCGCGTCGCTGGCGTCGGCGACGAGGCCGAACATGCGCACCCCCGGCGTGTCGATGAGCTGCGTGCCGTCGTCGAGCCGAACCAGGCTCGAGGCGGACGTCGTGTGCCGGCCGCGGCCATCGGTCTGGCGAGCCTCGCCCGTGCGCCGGCTCGCGGCCGGATCGAGGGCGTTCAACAGCGTCGACTTGCCGACGCCGCTGTGGCCGACGAAGGCGGCCGTCGCGCCGGCAATGTGGCGCCGCAGCTCGTCGATGCCATCGCCGCGCACAGCCGAGACGACGAGCGTCACCACGCTCTGGGCGCGGTAGGGCGCGAGGTCGCGCTCGCGTGCGTCCGGGTCGTGAGGTAAGTCGCACTTGTTCACACAGAGCAGCAACGTAGCACCGCTGTTAGCAAGCGCCGCGAGCAGCCGGTCGACGAGACCCATGCGCAGTCGGCCAGCGGTGAGCACGAGCACGGCATGATCGACGTTGGCCGCGAGCACATGCCGTTCGTCGTGCTCGCCATCGGCACGCGCGAGCTCGCTGCGGCGCGGTAGCACGCGCACGACGAGCGGCGGCGCGTCGTTGCGCTCGTGCACGAGCACTTCGTCACCGACGGCGACGGCCGAACGTTGCTCAGCGGCGAGCTCGGCGGCGAGCACGGCTTCGTGTTCCCCGTCGGCGATCACGCGGGCGCGACCGCGGCCCAACCAGACCACGGTGGCCGCCCATTCGGCCCGGTTGGGTTCGAAGATGTTGGGTTCGAAGGTGGGGTCCGGGCGACCCGATCCGACCGACGGCGTCTTGGCTTGGCGGCGGATCTTGACGAACTCTGCCTCCTTGTCGTCGTCGCGCCGCGGCGCGCGTTCCCAGTTGCGGGCGCGCTTCGCTGCCTTGCGTCGCAGTTCTTCCTCGTGGCTGATGAAATGCCGGAGCTGCCGGCGAACCCGCGGTTGTTGCTTGCGATCCTCGGACATCGGAGTTGCCTGTGTCGGGATCGGCCCAGGGCGTGTACGGATCCCCGGCGCCAATCGAACCAATCGAAGTGGTTTCTGACCCCGCTCGCTCAGCGCGAGCAGGTGGCGGCAACAGCGGTAGTCGACACAGTCGTGCGGCCGCAGCAGCGGCCGGATGGGAGGAAGGCAGGAAGCCTACCGTGAGGTGGTCGAGGAGAGAATCCCCGCATCGGCGCGATGCGACAACGGGCCATCGAGGCCACTGGGACCACTGGGACCACTGGGACCACTGGGGCCACCGAAGAGTCACGAGGGCTGATGCCTACCGGCGCGACTTCACGCGATCGCCGTCGAACAGGACCTGGCCTTCGTCGTCGCGGGCGATGTCGAGGTGTTCATCGAGGAACTCGAGGCGCCGCCGCCAGAAGTCCAGGACGTTGGCTCGACGCGTGATCACGTGCCCCTCGTTCTCGTAGACCCGGTACTCTACCTCCTTACCCAGGCGCCGCAGCGCCATGAAGATGGCGTCCGCCGCGATCAGCCTGCCGTCCTTGTCGCCCTGGCCGATCAGCAGCGGTGTTTCGATCTGGTCGAAGCGGAACAGCGGCGAGTTGTCGACGTAGCGATCGTGGTACTCCCATGGCGTGCCGCCCATGTTGCCCTGGCCGTGCTCGTAATAGCCGGTCGAGCCCGCACTGCCGTCGGGGCTCATCTCGAGGTAGGCAGCGAACAGGTCCGGATGCAGCACCGCGGCAGTGATCACGGCAGCCCGGAAGCGCGGCGTTTGGGCAATCAGCGCGAGCGAACAGTACGAGCCGTAGCTCTGCCCCATCACGGCGAGGCGCGCCGGATCGGCGTAGCCCTGTTCGATCGCTGCGTCGACGCCGGGCATCACCGTTTGCAGCAGGTCCGCCATCGGTGTGCCACGGCGCAGCGGCGCGTCGGGGAAGAGCACGGCGAAGCCGCGCGTCGCCAGCACGTGCATGTTGAAGTTCGGGCTGTTGCCCCAGAACCCGAAGGTGTTGACGTAGGTCGAGCCGTTCGTGCCGCCATAGACCCAGACGACCATCGGCAGGTGCTGGCCCGCCTGATAGACGGGCGGCAGCAACAGCGCGCCGCGCCGCCGCGGGCCGTCGAGCGCCTGCCATTCGATCACGCGCGCGCGGCCGAGTTCGTAGCCTTCCAGGTCCGGATTGAGGTGGCTCACCTGGCGTGAGCAGTTGGTCCTGGTGTCGAGCACGAACGCGTCGCCAGGGTGTTGTTGGTCCTTGGCGAAGAAGGCGATCCGGCCCGTGTCACTGGCGTCGACGTTGAACGTCGTCGCGTAGCTCTTGTCCTCCTCGAGCACGGCCCGGCTCTCGCCGGTCTTGCTGTCGATCCGGAAGATGCCAGACTTCTGGCTCTCTCGCGCGCGCGTGAGCACCCACGCTGCGGCCCCGTCGGTGGTCCACAGGGTCGGCAACTCGGGTCGGGTGACGACGGCCCGGATCTCGTGGCCCGCGAGGTCGCCCACGGCCCTGCCACGGCCCGAGCTCACCACCACCCGCCACAGCTTGCCATCCTTGCCGATCGCCCAGACGCTCTCGCCGGACTCGTCCCACAGCGGCGGACTCTCGCCGCCGAGATCGAAGCTCGGCAGGTCCGCACTCGCGAGACTCTTCGCCGCGCCGTCTCTGACCGAGAGCACGACCACGTCGCCTTTCGCCAGCTGGCCGCAACCGATGTAGGCCAGGGCTTGGCTGTCGGGCGACCAGTTCAACTCGATGCCGTAGGACATGCGCACGTTGGCGGCCAACGTCCGACCGCTGCTGGTCGCCAGCTCGAACACCCGGATGTCGTAGATCGCCTGCTGTGCGTCGGGCTCGTGACCCCTCAGGTCGGTGTAGGCGACCTGGCGCTGGTCTGGCGAGAATGCGTACCACGACGGCTTGATGTGCTCGGCGATGCGCGTCACTCGCTGCGTGGTCAGATCGAGGATGGCGAGGTCCGCCATCGAGCGGTTCGCGAACGCGCTGCTGCGCGGCTTCGGCTCGTCTGGTTTCACGTTCTCGCTCTGTTTGGCGCGCGCGCCCAAGACGAGCACGCCGGCTTCGTCGGCTGCGTGCGACGGATAGCGCCTTGCCTGCTCGGCTGCTGGTGCCAGCGCATTGGCTTCGGCCACGCTCATCGTCGCGGGCAGGATCTTGCACAGCAGGCACTGGCCATCGGGGCTCCAGCGGGGCAGTTCGAAGCCGAAGAACGGCCGCACCGTGACGCCTGGGAAGCGGCGGCTCTCGCCCGTGGCCCGCTCCCAGATCCACAGTCCTGGCCCACCGTCATCATCGGCGTAGTAGGCCACGGCCCTGCCGTCCGGCGACCACACTGGCGCCCAGCTCGAGCCGACAGTTCCGCCCAGCCGGACGACGCGCTCGGAGATCGTGCTGGTCAACAGCGCCTGCATTCGCGAGTCGCCCTCGGCGAACGGTTTGCCCGTGGTCGAGAAGACGTCGGTGGCTCGCACCAGCGTTTCGGCGCTGTTGGCCGTGTGCGCGACCCACGTGCCATCGGGCGAGAGGTCGAACGAGGAGCGGTTGTTGTGCGACACGAGCGACGCCGCGACTGCCAACGGCAGCGGCCCGCGGCGTTCTTGCGCCAACGCCGCGGGCATGACCGCGGTGACGAGGCCGATCATGAGCACGATGCGTGCCTGCGAGGTTGGGGGCATGTTCGCTGCTTCGGTTCGGTTCGTGGCTCGGCAGTGTAACCACCTCGCTCGGCGAACCTGCGAGCAGATCATGGCCGAGCCGCCACAGCATGTCCTGCGTGCGATCACCGGACACGCCGCCGTGTAGGCGCTTCAAGCATCGTGCGGCGCGTCTTCTCTCGCGCAGCGCCACCCGCGCGGCGGCCTTGTTGGTGGTGATTTCGACGCGCAGGACCGAGCCCTGTTTGTCGTACATCTTGATCGAGTTGCCGCCTGCAGCGTGCCGCAGATGCGTTCCGGGCGCAGCTTGTAGTTGGTGACGACCTCGCCGCGGTAGGTCGGGACCAGCGGTTTGCCGAGTAGCGCATGGTGTGTTTGCTACCGAGATCGGTGATCGCGAACCGGGCGAGGCTCGGGTAGAGGTCTGCCAGGGCCTGCAGCGACCAGCGGTAGCTGCCACCAGCCTGTCCGTTACCAGGATGGGCTCGCTGCCGACCAGATCGCGGCGCGACTGGGTCTCTCGCTCGGCGGCGCGAAGTCGATCCTGCTGCGCGCCAAGGAGCGCCTGCGGGCCTGCATCCGCAAGCAGGTGGGACCATGATCCGCGACGATCTGCATGGGCTCGAGTACGCGCTGCATGTCGCCTTCGCCGCGCCGCGCGGCGACGCGACGTTGCGTGTCCTGACGCGTTGGCGCGCCGGCGATGTCGGCGATCCAAACGCGATCGCCGCCGCAATGCCGCTGCCGCGTCGGCGGCGTTGGCAGGCTTTGGCGGCCGCCGGTGCGGCTGCGGCCTTGGTCGCTGTGGGCTGGCTGCTGTTCGCCAGTCGCACACCCGCCGAGTTGGCCAGGTCGGTGCAGACCGTGGCGACTCTTCGCCCGGGCAGCATGCAATCGCACCCCAGTGCCCGGTTCGTCGTCGACGACACGGTGTTGGCCGATGCACCGACGGCACTCGATCTCGGCGATGGCACAAGGCTCTCGCTGGCAGCGCAGACGATGCTGACCGTGGGCGAGCGGGATGGCGCCGTCGTGATCGTGGCCCGACTCGGCGCACTGCGGGTCGAGCGCAACGCGGTCGCCTCGCTCCTGGTGGTGACGCCGCTCGGCACGCTCCAACTCGACGGCAGGGCCAGCCTCGCCATCCGCATCGACCCTGTCGACTACCGAACGCCGTTCCCGACCCTGACCGAGGAGATCCACATGCAATCGCGCGCCGTCCTGCTCACGACTTCCCTCACCCTGTTGGTTGGTGCGGCCCGCCTGCTCGACGGCTCCGGGGCCGGCGAGCTCGAGCCTGGCCGAACGGTCCAGGACCCGGCGCCTGGTCCCGACCCGTTCCGCACCGTGCTGTTCGACGAAGTCGGAACTTGGACGCTGCAGATCACCGACTTCGTCGACGGCAAGGCACGGGAGCCGTTCGAAGGCATCGAGACCTGTACCGCGGGACCGGGAGGCAAGTGGCTATTCGAAGACATGGAGTCCACCCGAGGCGCTCGCAAGATCGCGGTCCACATCGTGATCAGCTACGACGGCAAGCGGCAGCGTTACAGCGGCTCGCTCGTCGACAGCTTCGGCGGCGAGATGGCCCTGCTCGAAGGTGGGAAGGGTGCGGACAGCAAGATCCGTGTGCTCGACGAGCGCGGCTTCCATGGCGGGGCCGAAGACCGCAATCGGGTCACGATGCGCGGGCTCGGCAACGACGAACGGCTCACCACTTTCGAAACGCGCGAAGGCGACACCTGGGTCAAGCGGCGCGAGATGAAGCACCACCGCCGTCGCTGAGTATCTGGGCTGAAGAGGGGCTGTTGCTCGACGGCCGCAACCGACTCGAGATCTGCACGCGGCTCGGCATCCCGTTCCACGTCCAGGCGCGCAACTTCGAGAGCCGCGCCGACGCAGAACTGTGGGTCATCGAGAACCAGTTGGGTCGTCGAAACCTGCCGGACATCGACCGGATCGCGCTCGCCGTCCGGCGTGAGCCCCTCATCAGAGCGCAGGCCGCAGCAAACCAGGGCACGCGCCGCGACCTTCCGCAGAATTCAGCGGAAGGTTTCGAATCCGTCGAGACGCGCGAAGCCGCGGCTTGCGTCGCCGACGTCTCGCGCGACACCTATTCGAAAGGCAAGCGCATCCTCGAACAGGGTGTGCCCGAACTCGTGCAGGCGGTACGCGAAGGCATAGCCAGCATCCATACGGCCGCTGCCATCGCTTCGCTGCCGGCCGACGAGCAACGCAGAGCCCTCGCCGACGGCGACCCCGTGACCGCGGCGAAGAAGGTGCGCGGGCACCAGACCAAGGCCACCGGCAACCCCGAGTGGTACACGCCGCAGCCCTACATCGAAGCCGCTCGCGACGTGCTCGGCGCAATCGATCTCGACCCCGCGTCGAATCGGACGGCTCAGGCCCATGTTCAGGCTGCCTGTTTCTGCACCGCCGAGCAAGACGGGCTGGCACAACCTTGGAGCGGCCGCATGTGGTGCAACCCACCGTACGAGCACCCCCTGATCAAACGATTCGTCCGCAAGCTCGTGACCGAATTCGAGTCCGGCGCCGTCAGCGCAGCCGTGCTCTTGGTGAAACAACGCGACCGACACGGGTTGGTGGCACCACGCAGCTGAGGTCGCCTCCGCGATCTGCTTCACACGCTGACAATTCCGCTTCGAACGACCGCATAGCGGCAACGGCAGCCCGCTGCAGGGCCAGTGCTTCCTCTACATCGGTGCGAACGTCGCCCGGTTCGTTGAGTGCTTCAACCAGTTCGGGCTCGTGCTCGAAACACGCGCAGTAGAGGTTCCTCGTGATCGACGACGCAGCAGTTCACCGATTCGTTCACCGTCTTCGTTCGAAGTTGGTCGCGGGAGCAATTGAGCACGGGCAAGATGTCCGGCAAAGCCCGGCTCCTTGCGCCCAATTCACCGCACCTCCGAACCGCAAACTCCATCGACACCAATCACATGCCGGCAATCGAATCCGTCGAGGTCGATGGACGAGCCGTCTGGCGCATTGGCCAGCAGCCGTGGGCGTCCGCTGGCCGAGACGCCGACGGTTGGGTCCGAGAGGGTTCGGCTCCGCCCCGCCGCAAGATCAAGCCGTAGAGACATCGCACCATGCTGAATCGCGCCGCTCTGATCGTTCGCCCGAAGCAGCCGTTCATCGCCTGGGCCAAGTCGCTCGACGAGTCCGACTCCGCTCCCTATTCGCAGGATGCAGACCGTCTACCTGGTCAGCCCGTTCGACGACGCGATCAGTTGGCGGTGCCAGCGCATCAGCGTGTCGGGCGTCACGATCGTCGCGACAGCGGTCAGCGCCGACCGCCCCAGGGCCTTTGCCTTCGCCCCGAGGCGCGCGCGCTGCGCATCCGTGAGCCGCAGCCGGCGCTTGCCGATCTGTTCACGCTGCACGCGGTTCTCTTCGCGCAGGAACTCGACGACGTTGGACTGTTTGCGGTTCACGAGGCCGGCGAACACGAGCAGCAGGAAGCGCAGCGGCAGCAGCGGGTCCGGCATAGGGCGCGGACGGTCGCCGGGCGGCCCGAGGCTGCAACGCGGTGGATGGCCTCGGTGCGTCGTCTCTGCCGTGGTGGAATCCCGATCAGGGCGTGCGGGACGCCCAGCCATTGGCGCGGTCCCACGAAACCAGCACGAGGCTCCCGACGGTGGCGCTTGCCAGCGGCCCGAGGAAAGGGCGCAGCTGCTCGCCGATTCCAGGGAACTTGGGTTCGATTTGGGTTCCGATGGGCTGGCCCTTCACGAAGGCGCGCCAGCGCTGTCCGAGTGCGTCGTCTGTGTAGAACTCGGGGGCCAGGACCGCCGGCACCAGCGTCAGGTCCGCCTTGCGGCGTTCGAACGTGGCCTGCACCGCCTTCGTCAACAGCTCGCCATCGAACGAGCGGCGTGCCGCGAGCGTGTACAGGTCGTGGAAATCCTTCATGCGGCTGTTGGCGCGCCCAAGGCGCACGACCGCGTCGAACTTCTCGGCGATGACGGTCTCGAGCGGGTACGCGCGGACCTTTGGGGCATCGAGGGGCAACAGGGT
>JBDSBS010000487.1:0-3609 GCA_039921435.1 Planctomycetota bacterium
CGATGTCTGGCCGCGCGTCGTGCGCGTGCGCAGCGAGCAACCCGAACAACGCTTGGATCGCGGGGTGCTCTTCACCCGGTTGCGGCAAGCGCGCGAGGCGATCCTGCAAGGTTCGGGTTCGCTGAGCGATCTCGAGCGGGAGATCCTCGCTTGTCGCGGTCGTGTGCAGCCTGGCGAGCTCAGCGACAACGAACGCGCGGAGCTGCGTTTGGCCGATCAGTGCCGCGATCTCGAACGCAAGCGCATCGCGTTGGCCGCCGAGCTGAGCAACCTCGTTCCGGTAGGAGCCGGTGTCGCGGTCGGCACCGCTGGCCCTGACCTCACTGCCGAGGTCAAGATGGTGGCGTCGGTTCTGCACCACGATGCCGCCACGGGCTGGCAAGTGCGCGACGGAGCTCTGGAGTTTGCCGGCAGTGGCCGGCCATGGAGCGACCGCCCCTTGCAGTTGCTGCACTGCAATCCGGGTCTCGAATCGCGCTGGTTGCGCACGAACATCCGAGTCGACTTCGCTGTGCCGCCGTCGACGGTCGGGCGCCGCATCTACGAGTTCGAGTTTCGCGGCATCGCGTTGATCTTCGTGGTGGCGGCGAATGATGCCGTGTACGTGGCACTGGTCGACGGCGATCCAGGGCGAGAGGATCAGGTGCAGCGTGCCTTCCAGCGGGCCATGCTCGGCGCCCTTGCACAGCCGCGCGCCCTCGTCGTGCCGGGCGCCGTGCATCGGCTCACGATCGAGATCCTGGCGGCTAGCTCACTGCGCAAGCGCGCCGCGGTGCGCGTCCTGTTCGACGACACCGAGCTGCTCGCCGAGTCGCACGACCTCGACCCGCAGCGCGCACCGGACTTCGTGCTGTATCCGTTGCAGGAGATCGCCGTGTACGAAGTCGTCGTGCGTGCGCACTCCCTCTGATCCCGTCTCTGATGTCGTCGCTGATGCCGTCTGGGCGTGGCGAGCGAAAACGCAGAACTGGTAGATCATCGCGCTGGCGCAGCCGCCGGCAGAGTGCGCCCCGGCTCGCTGACGGCGCCCGCCAACGCCGGTTCGGTGCCGCGCGTGAAGCGATGCGCCAATTCCTGCAGGCTTGCGGGTAGCAGCGAGTAGGTCCAGGCCATACGCCCCGCGGAGTCTGTTTCGTACTCGCGGGCCAGCAGCGAACACGCGTGTCGCACCATGTCGTTGTCGCGCTCTCGGTGCACCTGGCTCTGCAGCAGGTAGTCTTCGGCAGGCTGCGGCCATCGCCGCCGCGCGGTGTGCAGCAAGGTCTCGGCAGCGGCCATGTCGAAGGCGGCGAGCCGATCGCGCGCGGCCCGCCGCAGTGGTGCTCGGGCTATGGCCGCCACTTCGACGGCAGCCACGCGCTGGGCCAGGTACTGGCGGGTCGTCGGATCGTCGGTGGAGAGAGCTGCCTGCCACAGCTGCTCGCGGGCCAACGCATGCTCGCCCATCTGAGCCGCCAGTTCGCCCAAGCGTTCGTGCAATCGCGGGCTGTGTATGCCGAGCAGCTCGACTTGCTGCAGCAGCGACCGACCTGCTTGTGGTTGACTCGCATTCATGGCCGCGAGGGCCTGGGCCAGCAGACGGTGCGCAGCCAGCGCGGCGAGGTTTGGTTCGCTGAGGCCCAAGGCGACGGTCGCGGGGTCGACCGCGAACACCGCGGTGCGATCGAGGGCTTGGCGCAAGCTGTCGGCGAGCGACGACGGCAAGCTGCCGGCGACCAGCGAACCTGTCGCGCTGCCACGGATCGTCAGTTGGATGCGTGCTTTCGCGCGCGCGCCGAGCGGCAGCAGCCGATACCGGCCCGCCAATACCTCGACGTGCACGTCGGGCAAGGGGGCGTGCTCCGACGACGTCGCCACCGTCAGGCGGTGCGTCGCATTCGGCGTCCAGAGACCGTCGGCGTTCTGTTCGAACGTGATCTGGAAGCAGTCATCGCCGAGTCGCGAAGCGGGCGCTCCCGTGGCGTTTGGCAGCGGATCGGCGAACGGCAGCGCCGCGCGCACCGCGCCCGCCAATACCGCCGTGGCCAGTTCCACGGGCAGCGCGATGCTGCGGGTGTACGCGACTTCGCCGGATGCGCGCTGCATCGAGCTGCAGGCGGCCATCAGCATCGCGATCGCTGAGGCAACCGACCAATGGACAGAACGGGAGAGCATGCCGGACGTGTCCCGGTGTTCGGCAGTCCGTCGGTAGTGCTGCAGGATGCAGCACCGAGCGTCTCGAAGCGGGACCGTCGCCGCGAGTCGTTCCCCATGGCAGGGGCTTCGGCAATGCGTTCAGGCTTCGGCGACCACGAACGCCGTCGCCAGCGTCTGCGTGTGCGTGAGGCTCACGTGCAGCCGCCGCATGCCGAGCGCGGCCGCGCGCGCGGCCGCCGTTCCCGACAGATGGTTGCGCACGGCGCCGGCCGCGTCGCGCACGACCTCGATCTGCCGGAACGCCAGGCCGTCGGCCCAACCCGTGCCGAGGCACTTCATGACCGCTTCTTTCGCACAGAAGCGCGCCGCCAGCGATTCGGCGGGCCTGTTGCGCGCGAGGCAGTAGGCGGCTTCGCGTTCGCTGCAGATGCGCTGCAGGAAGCGCGCGCCGCTGCGTTGCCACAGCGCTTCGATGCGCGCGATTTCGACCGAGTCGACGCCGACGGCGACGATCATTGGGCCGCCAGTGCGGCAGCTTGCGCGATGGGTAGAGGCACGCAGTGTTCGCCGGTCAACCAGAAAGCTGCCAGTTGCACAGTGCGGGTGTCGTCGAGCGATTCTTCGTTCGCGCCATCGATGGCGACGATGAGTTGCACACACTCGCGCCAGAGCTCCGTGCGATCGGTTGCCGACGGCGCGGCGATGCCGTTGCAGTGGCTGTGCGCGAAGCCGAGCCACGAGAGGCCCAGGCGCCGCAGTTCGGCCTCGCCTCTGGCGAAGCAAGCTGGCGATACGACGAAGCCCCCTCGAGTGCACGATGCGTCGAGTAGCGGCAAGAAGAACGACACGTTGAGCTCGCTGCCGCCGCGGTGGCTGCCCGCGGGCCCGCCTTTCCAACCTGCGAGCAGGCCGACCATCTCGGTGGGCCACGCGGCCCGCGCGGTCGCAGCGAGATCCTGTGCCGCCACTGCCGAGAGCACGAGAGAACCTGGCACCATGTGCGGCAGGCTAGCGGGTCGCGGTGGGGCGAGGCAATGCGCTGGCAAGGCGCCCGAGACGCGCGGGACGCACGAGGCGCACGGGACGCGCGGGACGCACGAGCACGGCCTCGCGCCTCCGTGCTCCAGCGGCCATGATCCGCGCATGGCCGAACCCCTCTATGGCACGCCGCGCCCGCACACGTCACCGCTAGGCCCCCTGTCGCCGCCGCTCGTGCGCAGCAGCACGTCGGCGCAGCCCGATGCCGAGACCCTGCGCGCGCTCGGCAGCGCGGAGATGGCGGGGGAGTTCTACCAACGGCTCGGCCACAGCAATGGCCGCGCCTTCGAGAGCCTCGTCGCGGGGCTCGAAGGGGCTGACGGCGCGGTGGCCTTCGCCAGCGGCATGGCGGCGATGAGTGCGGCGATGTCGGCCCACCTGTGCTCCGGCGATCGCGTGTTGCTAGCAGAAGAGATCTACGGCGGCACGTCGTCG
>JBDSBS010000488.1:0-4361 GCA_039921435.1 Planctomycetota bacterium
GCATGGCGCGGGCGGGTAAGGTCTGCATTCCGCCCCGAGCTTCTCACCTCTTCCTCGAAGGACTCCCATGTCACGCGTGCACTGCATCTCTGGTCTTCTGCTCGCCGCCGCAGGCCTCGCCCAAGGCACCATCATCTCACCGACCGGCGCAGCCACCGTCGAAGGGTCGGGCTCCAACGCGTTCCCGTTCACGAGCGCCGTCGCGCGCCGCTACCAGCAGCTGCACGGCGATCTCGGCCCGGCGCCGCTCGTGATCACGCAGCTGTCGTTCCGAACCAACACGGGAACGACGAACAACCTGGGCACGCGCATCATCGACTGCGCGCTCTTCATGGGCGAAGGCGTCGATCCCCTGAAGCCCAGCTACACCTTCGACAACAACTTCGTTGGCGCCAGCAAGACGCTCGTGATCCCACAGACGATGATTACGTTCGGCCCGCAGGGTCAGCTGGTCGCCCCCGGTCCGAACCCGTTCACGGGCAACATGGACCTCTTGCTGACGACACCATACGTCTACTCTGGCGCCAACTCGCTGATCTGGGAGATGACCTACTTCGGTCAGACTACCGGGGCAGCCGGCACCTTCTCGGCCCCGGACGCCGAGCAGGGCGTCGTCACGACTGGCATTTCGACGATCACCGGCACGGGTTGCGTCCCGACTGGCGGCGCCACTGCCATGACGCACACGTTCCCGACCGTGGACATCGCCGGCACGCTGGTCATGAGCGCGACCGTGGCGAGCGGTCCCGCCAACAGCCTGTGCCTGCTCAGCATCGGAACGACGAACCCGAACGTGCCGGTGGCCGGCTTCTGCGGCAACGTCTACTCCGACCTGACGATCCTGCAGTTCATCGGCATCACGGACGCCGCCGGCGCCCTGACGACCAATACGCCGACCCTGTCGACGATCAGTCTGCCGAACACGCTGGTCGGCATCACGCTGACCACGCAGGTGTACGCGCTGGACGCCGCAAGCACGCTGCCGCTGCCCTTCACGGGTTCGAACGGTCGCTCGGTCGTCGTGCCGTCGTCCAACCTGGCGCGCGTCAACAACGCCACCCGCATCTTCAACAACGCGGGCGGCACGACGGCGACCGAAGGCATCTTCTTCACCACCACGATCGGCTACTCGCTGGTGACGCAGTTCACGCACCTCTAGCGCGTGCGGCGGGGCGCCGGTAACCCGGCCCCTGGTAACCCGGCCTGGTAACCCAGCCTGGTTGGCGCCGCCCCGCAGCGAACCTCAGCGGCCAGCACCGCGCTCGCCGTCCGACGGATACAGCGCGCCGGTGTCCACCGGCAGGGCAACGGTGTCATCGATCACCGGCAACCGCTGCGCCAGGTAGCGCACCAACGTGGCCGCGCCCACGTTCACCGCACAGACGATGTGAAGTTCGTCGGCCGGCGGGTTGGCGATCTCGATGCGGCAACGAAAGCCTGGGGCGTGCTTGCCGTCCTTCTCCTCCTCGAGCGGATCGGTCGAGCTCACGAGCATGTGCAGGTGACGGCCATCGCGGCGCATGTCGCGGATCTCAAGCTGCCGCATTCCCGTTGGCAGACGAGGCCGAAAGCGCGCCTGCTGGCGGTTGTCCCAACCCGCAATCGACGGCCCACGCATGCCGGTCAAGGCGAAGAAGATCGTGTCGATGGCGACACCGGTCGCATTGGCATCGGCGTGCGGCAGCGCTCCCTCGCTGGCTGTCGGCCAACCCGAGCTGACGCCGCGCGCCGACCAGTTGCCGGCAGGACCGGCTTGTCGCAGCAGCTCCGCGAACGCGCCCCTCCAGGCCGGATCGTTGCCGTCCGCGAGTGCGTAGAGCAGCAGGCTCTGCGTCACGCCGGTCGCCATGCCGGTGCCGCTCGACAGGCCAACGCGGGTCTCGTCGGGCGCACGCCACAGCGCCTTCAAGGTGTTGACGACGTGGTGTCGAGACCGGTCGCGCGATGCAAACGTCCAACCGAGCCACGGCAGACTCAGCGCGACATCCGCAATCAGACCAGGATGCGGCGAGAGGTCCGGCGGCAGCAACGCGGCCGCGAAGCGATCGCTCTTGGGCTGCCAGAAGTACCGCTCCGTCACCTGCGCGGCTTCGAACATGCGCTGCACGTAGTGGCGCCGCAGCGGCGTGTCCTGGTCACCGGGCTTGTACTTCTCCGGATGATCCTCCCGCTCGACTGCCTCGGACAACTCGCTCATCGCCGCGTTGGCGAGCAAGAACTGCACACTGGCCGCCATCGACAGCGCGCGCTTGCCAGGCTCCGGTTGTGCCGGGACGAGCCCGGCGGACGCGAGAGCATCGCCCAAGCGCGTGCGCCAGGCATCCGCGAGGTAGGGCTCGCTCGAAGCAAACGGCTGCAGCCCCTCGGGCGAGAACTGCTGGTTCTCGAGACACGCGAGCAGCAGTGGCAGATGCTGGCGAATGAGCGCCGTATCACCAGTCGAGCGCCAGTACCAGTGATGCAGCAATACGACGAGGCTGGCACGGCCGTCGTTCCCGACGGCGATCTTCGCGTCGGCGGGAGCCATCACCTCGGCCAACGGCTCGCCGAGCGTCAGCGCCTCGGGCAAGGCAGGCAAGGCCGCATCGCCATACGTGGCTCGTCGCAACGCCTGCAGCATCGACCTGGCATCGTCGAACAAGCCGTACCGCAGGCAAGCCAGCAGCGGTCCGGGCAGCTCCTGCAGCGGCACGAGGCGAGAGTGCAGCACCGAGCCGATCACCCCGCTCGCCGCGCAGCGTTGCGCCAACAACTGGACCTTGCCGTCCTCGAGCAAGTCGACGAGGCGCGCGTCGTCGCCCTTCACCGTGGTCGTGCCCGCAAGACTCCGATGCCACCAATCGAGACTCTTCGCGGCGAACCGCGCCAACGAGGTGGGGGCTGGCTCGACCCACAACAAGCTCGCGTCGCGGAGGTACGTTTGGATCAGGAACTCCGCCTCGGCCGACCTGCGTGGCTCGATCGTGCCCAGCGATTGCACGAGACGCCGGCCATCGCGGCGAGCCCCGCCGACGAAGGAGAACCGCGCCCTGGCGAGGTACTTCGGGGTCTCGTGGTCGACGAAGAGCACGTCGTCGAACCCGTCCGCGCTGGCCTCGGGCACTTCGGCGACCAGCTCGGCGCCTTCGAGCGCCTGGCCCGAACCGTTGCGCACGACGACGACGCGATACATGGTCGCGGCGTCAGGGTTCGCGAAGCTCAGGGTGACGAGTGCGATGTCGTCGTCGCTGCGGTCCTCGGAGACGACGAAGTTGGCGCCGCGCACGCGCGCGACGGTCTGTCGCGGCAGCTCCCGCTCGCGACCTTGCACCATCAGCACGAAGCGCTGTTCACCGAAGAGCCCATCCGTCGGCGTATCGTCGACCCGATAGTCCGGGCCGGTCAGCGCCTGCACCGTCGCCGCGCGGTCGGCGAGACCAAAGCAGCCGAACACCCGACCGTTGCCGACGACGAAGGCGCCGCGACGCATCACAAGCGCGGGCTCACCGCGAGCATCGATGCGCTGCTGCCAGCTGCTGAGGTCAGCGAGCTCCGGCACTTGCTCGGCGAGTGGCACCTGCAAAGGCACTCGCGACTGCGCCGGCAACGACCACGTACAAAAACCGATCGCGACAGCCCAATGCCGGAACAGCCTCATGGCGAGCCCGCCATCAAACGTTGATCGTGAAGACTGCCGTATCACCGAGCGGTAGGTCGCCTCGCTTCAGATCGCGGATCTCGATCTGGTAGGTCCCCGGGCCGGCTTCCTCGCCCAACTCGAAGTACCACCGGAATTCGAGGTTCGAGCGCAGCTGCACCACGGGTGGCGGTCCGACCTTCTCGGCCGACTTGGCCGCCACCTCGCGGCCGTTGAACAGCAAGCGCACGTTGCCGAGATCGAACGAGACTCGCTCGTCGTGGTCGTTCCAAATGCGCACGCTGACGTCGAAGCGCCTGCGCTTCCCATCGTTCTTCGCCTTCAAGGAATCGATGCGAAGGCCAGCCGTCGACGCCTGGGGCGGCTGTGGTACCTTGCAACCGGGTGCCACCCCCAACGCCAGAAACAAGAATGGAACCCCTAGGAGAGCACGCTTGTTGGTCATCTCACCAGTTTGACGTCCTGGACCTCGCATGCAATACCGGGGACCGTGCGAGCCGTGTTGTTGACGCGTTCCTCTGCCCCGTGATAATTCGACGCCCCATGAACGGCGAACGAACCGTGTCCGCGTGCTGCACGGCCGGGCGCGCAAGACGACACGACCCCCTGCGCGGCTCACTGCATGAGTCCCTGCACGGCTCACTGCACACCTCCCTGCACGGCTCACTGCACGGGTCACTGCACCGCGTGGTGCGCCGCTCGTTCGCCGAGGCCGCCTGATGGC
>JBDSBS010000489.1:0-4981 GCA_039921435.1 Planctomycetota bacterium
CGACGGGTTGTTATGGGCCAAACTACGCGGCCGCTGTGACGCCGAAGGGAGCGCAGGTCGCCGACGGCGTCGAAGGCGTTCGCCGTGCCGTGCGCGAGCAGATCGCAGCCGGGGCGCAGTGGATCAAGGTCTACGCCGACTATCGGCGTGCCGCAGGAGCGCCGTCGACGCCGACCTACACGCAGGAGGAACTGTCTGCTGCGTGCGACGAAGCGGCGAGCGCAGGGCTGTCGGTGGCCGCGCACGCGAGCACCGACGAAGGCATGCGCCGCGCGGTGCTGGCCGGTGTGCGCACGATCGAACACGGTTCGGGTGCGAGCGAGGCGACCCTGAAGCTCATGGTCGAGAAGGGCGTCATCTTGTGTCCATGCCTCGCGGCCAACGAAGCGATCCTGCGTTATGCAGGACGGCGCGGTGCCGCCGTCGATCGCCTCAATCCGGCGCGCGTCGCGTTCCAGCGAGCGCTCGCAACCGGCGTCACGGTGGCCTGCGGCAGCGATGCGGGTGTGTTCACGCACGGTCACAATGCGCGCGAGATCGAGCTCATGGTGGAGTTCGGCATGACGCCGGTGCAAGCACTCGCGGCGGCGACGACGACGGCAGCGAAGGTGCTCGGGCGCGCAGAACTGGGCCGCATCGAGAAGGGCAGAAAGCCGGGGCTCGTGGTGCTGTCGGCCGATCCGCTCCAGGATCCGGCGAATCTGCGCACGGTGGTGGCGGTCTGGTGGGCAGGGCGCGAGTGGAGGCCGTGAACCTGAGAGGTCGGCCCTCTCAGGGCCGCGGCAACGGGCGAAGTCCCGCGAACGCCGTGTCCACGTACAGCCCTCTCGCGTCGACGACTCGGCAGATCGCGCCGTCATCGTGCGCCATCAAGACGACTCGGGTGCCAGCCGCGAACTCGCCGTTCACCGTTCCTACCGAATGGTCGAAGTAGTACGGCTGAGATCTCGTCGCCTCGTGCGTGAATCGGTCGGGCGTCGGCTTGATCAGGCCCCAATCTGTTCTGCGCGCACCCGCCGTTCCAGATCGATGGCAACCTCGCCGGTGCTGCCGCCATCGTCGAGATGCTGCTGCCTGCGCTTGCGTTGTGGGGTTCCCGTTGTCGTGCGGCGGAACGGACAGGAGCTCGTCACGAAGGAGCCGTCTTCGGGCGTCGTCGCATTCGACTTGCCGGCGCACGAACAGGCAGTCGTCACGGCTCGGTAGTGCGCTCGAGCTGCCGTGGGGCGTCTTCGGTGCGATTCGCAGTGGGCCGAGGGACAACAGAGGGAGCCTCGCGACGCAGTCCAGGCCCTTCCGCGCGATTCGCACGCGCCAAGGATGCGACCAGCATCAACAGAAGGCCGGCAGTGAACAGGAGCCACAGGTCGGGGGAGGAGCAAGTCATGGATGGCGTCCGTTGCCTGACCATGCCGCGGCCTTGCGAGGCATCGAGAAAGCCGGAGTGAGGACTTCGTGTGGAGGCACGGGTGGTATCTTGTTCTCTGCCCCACCAGCCGACGAATCACCATGCACCAAGCCTCTCCACTTGCCTTCGCCCTGCTCGCCGGCCTCGCCGCAGCGCAGAGCCCGCCCGCCGGCTTCACCTACGAGACGTTGACAGACAACGCGATCGCACGCGGCTCATCGATGGCGTTTGCGCCCGACGGCCGCCTGTTCATCTGTGAACGAACGACCGGCAACATCCGCATCTTCCAGGACGGTGCACTGCAAGCTGTCAACTGGGCCACCGTCACGGTGCTCAACAGCTCGGGTTCGGAGCAGGGCCTGCTCGGCATCGCCATCGACCCGGCGTTCCGCACGAACGGCTTCGTCTACGTCTACTACACGACGCCGTTGCCGACGCAGAACCGCATCGCTCGCTTGCAGGAAGTCGGCGGCGTGGGCACCAACTTCACGGTGCTGACGCCCGACCAGGCGATCCCGACCGGCGGCTCGTCGATCCACAACGGCGGTCGCCTCGTGTTTGGGCAGGACGGCAAGCTCTACGCGGGCACCGGTGACCACGGCACGTCGTCCCTCGCGCAACAGCTCACCAACTGGAACGGCAAGGTGCTGCGCTTCGACGGGCCCAACCTCACGATCCCGGGCGACAATCCGTTCGCCGGTTCGCCGATCTTCTCGTACGGCCACCGCAACCAGTTCGGCCTCACGGTGCATCCCGTGACGGGCGACATCTTCCAAACCGAGAACGGGCTCAACACGACCGACGAGGTCAACCGCATCCTGAGCGGTGGCAACTACGGCTGGCCTACGTACGAAGGACCCGAGCCCGTGCCCAACCCCGCGACCGTCGATCCGCTGGCGTGGTACTCACCGACGCCCGATCCCACGGGCACCTGCTTCTACTCGGGCACCAACTACCCGGCGAGCTACACCTATGCGTGGTTCTTCGTCGAGTACACGGCTGGCCGCGTGCGCAAGCTCGACCTCGATCCGACCGCGACGAGCGTCGTGTCGCAATCGATCTTCGACGACCTCGTGCAGGCCTACGACATCCAGATGGGGCCCGACGGCAACCTCTGGGTGCTGCACAACGACACAGCGGGCCAGCGCGGCGGCGACGAGATCGGCCGCTACGTGCACCAGGGCGAAGCCAATCCGTCGCTCAACGTGATGGCGGTCTCCAACAAGTCGATCGGCGCCTCGCTGACCTTCGGCTGCCACGGCAACAACGGCGACATCTTCTTGGCGTGGGTCTCGACGTCGGTGTTCGGCTCGCCCGTGCCGACGCCGTTCGGCGACCAGTGGGTGCCGCTCGAGCTCGTCGTCGACTTCGCGTTGGCCGTCGCCGACAACCGCGCCTACATCGCGTGGAACGTGCCGAACGATCCGATCCTCAACAACGTGCCGCTTTACGCACAGGCCGCGCGCATCGACCCGAACTTCGCGATCACGGCGACCAACTTCGACAGCATCGTTCTGCACTGATGCCGAAGCCGAGCTGGCTGCTCAGCGAGATTTGGTTGCTTGGGGGGATTTGGCTGCTTGGGCTGATCGGGCCGCTGGCGAGCGCCAGTTGTGTGGCGTCGCCAAGTCCCGCCGCGCTGGTGTTGCACTGGCGCATCGAGCCCGACGGCGCGGGTGGGGAGTTGTGCTTGTGGGGCGATGGGTTTGGCATGCTCGCCCGTCGGCCATCGGAAGGGGCGGGACAGGTGATGCGACGCCTGATCCTCCGGGCGACGCCGGCTCGCGCCGCGGCGGTGGCTTCACTCGCCGCAAAGCTGACCGAGCAACCGCGCTGGCTGCATGTCTCGGGCACGTTTGCGGGGCCGCGCGTTCAGTGGGAGCGAAACGGTCACATCGTGCACGAGTCGTCAGGTGCCATTGCGGCACCGTTGGTTGCACTCGTTGCCGAACTGGCGTCGACCGATGCGCAGCTCGCCTGTGCCATGGCGCCGGTGCTCGTCGCGGCTCCGGTATCTGCTCCGCGCTTCGTGTTCTCGCCGGGCTTTGACCAAGACCAGCTCGCGGCGATCCTCGAAGTGAATGGCAGCGACGTCGAGCTGCGCCACCTGGCGGCCCGCATCGCCATCGACGAGCGCGCCTTCGTGCTCGTGCCGCGTCTGCGCGATGCGTTCCTGAGGACGCGCGCGGCCGATGGGCTCGGCGACTACTTCCTTGCCTCGGCGTTGTTGCGGCTCGGCGATCCGGTCGGCATCGCCCGCGTCGTCGACGTGAAGGACTCGTCTCGGCCCGATTGGGCGGCGGAAGCGTGGTCCGACTTGACGGCATGTCTGCCCCCGGATGCGACGGCGTCTTCGACGGGCGTTCTCGACTGGTTCGAGGCCCACGGAGGTCGGCTGCGGTTCGATCAGCAAAGCGCGCTCTATTCAATCGAAGCAAAGTGACTCGCGGTTGCCGGTTGCGGAGAAGCGCGCTTGGGGAGCGGTCCGAGCTATTGCCCTTGGCCCTTGGCGCGCGATCGCTAGCTTCTGGGTTCCCTCTCCCGAATCGGATCCTCCCAGATGACTTCCAAGCACCGCCACGGGTTACCCCGGAAGAAGCCCGACGTTTCTGCCAAGAATGAGATCGACACCGACCTGCCCGAGTTGGAGCCGATCGACGACGATCTCCCGACGTTCGAAGCGGTCGACGATGACGATGACGAGGGCGGTGACCGGGACGACGACGGTGACGCGGAGCCGGCGGACGACGGTCCGATCAAGATCACCTGTGCTGCCAGCGACGAGGCGACCTTCGACACGACACTGACCGTGAAGGTGCCGCCGATGGACAAGCAGGCGGTGCTCGACGCGGTGGGTGACCCGCTGCGGCGCGCGGCGGCGGCCAAAGCCTCCCAGTTGCGCCACCAGCGCGTGCTCGTGCACTTCACGGGCGATGCGATGATCGGCAGCGCGGTCAAGGACTTGGTCGCGGAGATCATGCAAGCGCACAAGCCGCTCAAGGTCAGCGTGCGCCGTGGCTTTGGCGACGAGAGCGTGCACGAGGGTGTGCTGCCGCAGGTGAAGGTGGCGACCAATGAGCAGGGTGGCACGCGCAGGGTGGAGATCGCCACGGGCGACCTCGACGCGATGGACCTGCCGATGGCGCTGCAAGCGCATCTGTCGCAACTCGCGACGGCAGCGCGCGGCAAGAAGTTTGCGCTGCAGTTCACGGGCTCGGCCAAGCCCGATGCGAGCGTTCGCGACTTGCTGACCAAGACCCTGCAGGACGCCGGGGCCGTGCGGGCGGCGATCGGCGAACGTGTGCTGTTCGATCTCGACTGGCAGAAGCGGGTCAAGGTCGTCGTTGCCGGTGGCACCGCAACCGTGTCGGTGACCCCGGCCGAGGACGAAGGTGCGTCGCTCGAGGCGCTGTCCATGGTGTTGCCGCAGCATGCCGAGCAGTTTGCGGGCAAGGTCGTGCGCCTGGAGTTTGCCACTGCGCCGCGGGATGCCGAACTCAACCTGTGCGTCGACACGTGCCGCAAGGCCAAGCCGAGCCGCATCGAGTTGGCGGGCGCTGGTGCTTCGCAGAT
>JBDSBS010000490.1:0-6903 GCA_039921435.1 Planctomycetota bacterium
CCGCGGCCAGCTCGCCACAGAACGCGCGCACGATCTCCGACCATTCGGTGCAGGGCGATGCCAAGCCACCCGATGTCGGCGGCAACCCAGTGGGCGACCACCTGGTCGTCTACACCACGGATACCGCTTTGCTGCAGGTGACGAACCTTGGCGGCGGCCCGCTCGATATCACGATCCCGCCTGGCTTGGCCGGCCAAACGCTGTGGGTCCAGGCAGTCACTCGCAAGACGACCGGAGGGAATCCGACCTACAGCGATGCGCAGTTGGTCGTGATCCAGTAGCGGCGGCGCTCGCGTCAGCGCCGCTCGGCGAGACGAAGTTGAAGGCGTTCGATCATGCGATCGTGTTGAGCATCGAGGGCTGGCCACGTCGATACCATGGTCACACGCCGCCGAATGCGCGCACCGCCACGGCCGGCTGCCTCGGGCTGCGGCGAGGCACTCCCGGCATGACTGGCGAGATCGTCGGCATACGTGGCAGCGAGATCGTCACCGAGCACGCGCAGCACCGCGTCGAGTGCAGCGTCGCAGACGCGGCGGTGCTCACGGGGCTCAGGCCTGCTGACCAACAGCTCCGTCCACGCCTCTTTGCAGGACAGCCACGGTGTGAGGCGCGGCAGCGCCGACCTGTCGCGCGCCATGCCGATGTCGGTGATCCATGTCCGCAGTTGGCTGGCCAGGTTCCGTCGTGTCTCCGGCTTCATGGTGTCGAACTTCGGCACTGCCGCCGGCAGTTGCGAACGCGCGCCACGCGCCAATCGCTGGCAGACGGCCGGATCATCCCGGTGCGGAGCGTTGCGCCCCTCGAGCAGCCGCAGCACATGTTCGCCGCGCTCGTGGCGGCGCACCAACTCGGGCAAGAAGTCGGGACGCCAGATGCTCCAGAAGGCGGCGAAGTCTTCGAGCGCACTCGGGTCGAGCGAGCGGAGGCGCTCGAGCAGCCAATCCGCCAATTCCGCGTTCGTCGCGAAACGCGCGTGGAGGTGGGCGCGCACTGGGTGCCACGGCCCGCGGAAGCCGTTGTTGACTTCACGGACGGCGAGCAGCGTCGCGAGCGGCACCACGCCGCCAACTTCGGGCATCGCCAGCAACGTGCGGAGCAGGCGCTGCGACGGGTCGGGCAGTTGGCGCGCCGCCTGCAACTCGGCCAGCCGCTCCCGCAAGAGCTGCACGCCCACTTCGTCGGGTGGCAGCCACTCGAAGTCGAACGCGATGCCCGGAATCGGCGGCATCGTCACGGGTTTGTCCAAAGCACCCATGCCGAACCAAAGGTGCGCGCGCACCCGCCAACCGCCCGCGGGTGGCGCTCCGAGCATGCCAGCCGTCTGGTCGTTCATCCATCGCGCGGCGGCGGTGCAACCTGGCGGAAGCATCACCGGCTCGTAGCCCTGCGTCGGCAGCAGATCGCGTGCGTTGCCACTGCCGATGTCCTTCGTGCAGACGAGGTTCCCGGTCGCGCGGTCGAAGACTTCGACCTCTCGGATCTGGAACATCAATTCGCCGAGTTCGATCGGGTGCTCGGTGTGGTTGTCGAACTCGAACGTGATCCAGTCGGTATCCGCGATCGTGGCGCGGGGTGCGATCTGGAAGCGCACCGAGAGCTGATCGCTGCGGTGGCATTCGATGACGAGTGGGCCTGCTTGGGCAGGCGCGCTCCGAGCGATCAGGGTCGCCAGCGCCATGGGCAGGACCGGAACGGTGCTTTTCAGGCGTGCAAAAATCGAAGGGCTGGTCTGTCGCAAGGGGAATCCTGGGTGCTGGAGCTAGCGGCAGACGATGCTCGGGTCACTCCGCTTCCAACCATGTGCACTTGGGACGGGAAGCGCCGCCGGCAGCAGGTGGCGCTGCGAGCACGTGCTGCTGGAAAACGTGTTCCCATCGAGTGCCGACAGCTTGTGGACGGGGATCGCCGTCGACAGCTCGGGAACTTCACCGATACGAAATCGACCTCGTGCTGTTGTGCCGTTCGCCAGGTGTGCAGCGTGTAGCCGAGTGCCCGGATGCGTTGGCGGTGCAAGTTCGGCTCGGCGCCTGAGCTGGGCTTCAGGATGGCCGCGCGCGGGGTCGATCCAGCATCCATGACCTCGGCGACCTTCGTGCATTGCGCCTGGTGCAACAAACCCATTTGCGCTTCGGCGACCGACGACAGCCACGGCATCTGCCTCGACTGCCTACCCGGAACCTTCTCGATTCCCGTCGAGAGTTTGGCCGAGTTGTCGCGCGAGCAACTCGACACGTTGCCTTACGGCATCGTCGTGCTCGACGAGCACGACCGACTGCTGGAATACAACGATGCCGAGAGCCGGCTCGCCCGCCGTCCGCGCAGGGAAGTGCTCGGCAAGGGGTTCTTCACCGAAGTCGCACCCTATACCAACGTCGAGCAATTGTCCGGCTGGGTGCAGAACGCGCGCAGAAAGGGTGTGAGCCAACAGCAACGGAGATCTTGTTCGTGTTCAAGTTCGCCTTCGGCCAGCGTCTCGTGCACATCGGCATCACGTTCGATGCCGACCGCCAACACGTGACGCTGGTCGTGCGGGAAGACGGCGCGGAGAACTGAGGCCGTGCACCCGACACCATGGCACGTCGAAGTCTGCCCTCGGCGCCGGGCTGCGGCCAGTTGGCTCCGGGTGCTCGCCCGCGCGCCCGGTTCGGTCAAGAAGTGAGCTCGTACTCGCGCGTCGACAGCCGCCACGCGCCGAGCAGCAGCGCCGTGACGAGCAGCACCGCCAGCACGGTGTGCGCGCGCTGACCGCTCTGGAACGCGATGTCGGTGAAGCCCTCGACGCGCCTCCACACGCGTGAGCCGTCCTGCGCGATCAGGCTACGCAGGTAGAACTGCACGGTCAGCGACTGATTGCCGCCCGGCAGATTGGCCATGAAGCCCTCGACCGCGAACGCGTAACCGATTCCGACCAGCATCGGGTGCTTGAAGAACGCCCCCAGGCTCGCGAACAGCGCCGAGTACACGAGAGTGCCCCACAGCACCGCGACGTACATCGGGTGGCGGATCTCGTCGTCGATCTCCGGGCCGCTCCCGCGCGCCCGTTCGCACGCAAGGAAGAGCAGGTACGTCGCCAACGCGAGCAGCGTGGTTAGCAGAAGCGCCGTGGCGATCCATCGCCCGAACAAGAGCGCCGCGCGCGGAATGGGCCGCGTGAAGAGGTAAGTGATCGTGCGGTCCTCGATCTCTTCCGCCACGACCGATGAGCCCGCGAGCAGCGTGACGAGCGGCACGACGATCTGCAGCATGAGCAGCCAGGCGAGGTGCGCGGCCAGGTCGCCCGGACCGGGACGCGCCGAGGCGCTGGTCACGACGAACGCAGTCGACGCCGGCAGCAGCGCGATGACCGCGCACGCGATCCAACGCCAGCTCGTCAGGCAACGCACCAAATGAGCGCGTGCGATCAACGCGGTGGCGCGCACGAAGGCCAGCGCCGCGGGCGGCTGTTGGCGGGTCATTGCGTGCGCTCCACCATGTAATCGAACACCGCTTCGAGGCCGGCATCGGGCATGTCGAGGCTCGTAATGCCGGCGCGTTCGTCGACGGCAATGCGCGGCAGCTCGGCCTCGAAGCGGGCCAGATCGGTGGTCTCCACCATGACCAGGTCGCCGTCCAGGCGCACACTCGCGACGCCGTCGACGGCCATCAGCGCGCGCGCCAGGCGGCGGGAATCTCGCGCGCGGATCGCGACCTTGCGCGGGTGCGACGACAGGAGCGTGCGCACCGCCGCGATCTCGCCCTGCGCGAGCAGACGACCGCGGTGCAGCAGCACGATTTCCTGCGTCAGGGCTTCGACTTCGTGCAGCACGTGGCTCGACACGACGATCGACGCGCCATCGCGCGCCAGGCCGGCGAAGAGCTGCCCCATCTCGCGCCGCCCGATCGGATCGAGCCCGGCCATCGGTTCGTCGAGCACGATCAGTTCCGGCTCGTGCGCGATGGCCTGCGCGATCCTGGTCCGCTGCCGCATGCCCTTGCTGTAGCCGCGCGTCTTCTGGTGCTGCGCTTCGACGAGGTCCACGCGCTCGAGGGCCTTTCGCGCGCGTGTGTTCGCATCCTGGCGCGAGAATCCGGCCAGGCGCAGCAGGAACGTCACGAACTCGAGGCCGCTCATCGTTCCGTACAGCGCATCCTGCTGCGGACAGAAGCCCAGGCGCGCGAACAGCGCGCGGTTCGAGAACGGCTCGTGGCCAAGCACGCGGATCGTGCCGCGCGAGGGGCGCAGCTCGCCGACCAGCAGCTTGAGGAACGTCGATTTGCCGGCGCCGTTCGGTCCCAGGAGCCCGACGACGCCCGGCTCGAGCGTGAGCGAAACATCGGACAGGCCGACGACGTCACCATAGAAGCGGCCGAGCGAGCGTGCCTCAACGAGCGCGTTCATGCGACGACCTCGAGCTTGCGCACGCGGACCCAGCACACGAGCCAGGAGAGGGCGACCGTTGCACCAAGGCACAGCCAGGACAACGGCAGGCTCCAGGGCGGCGCGCCGCGCACGTCGAACATCGACGCCGCGACGCGGATGGCCGCGAAGAACGGGCTGAGCACGCGCAGGTCTTGCTCGTGCTGCAGCGCCGACAGGATCGTGGCCATCGCGTTCGTGATCAGGAACCAGGCGAACACGCCGATCAGGGCGAACGTGCGCCGCTGTGACAAGCTCGAGACCGCCAGCACAAGCGACGAGACGACGGTGGTCATCAGCAAGCCGAAGCCGAAGGTGGCCAGGATGACGTCGCTTTCCTGTTCGACGAAGGACCACTCGGGTGAGGCGAACGCCGCGACGGTGCAGATCACGACGCCCGGCAGCAGGGCGCCGAGCGTGCCGAAGAAGCCGACGGTGAGGAACTTGGCGAGCAGGTAGTCGAGCTTCGTGAGCGGGCGCGCGAAGTAGAGCAGGTTTGCGCCCAGGCGCCGGTCGTCCGCCACCAGCCCCGAGCCGAACCAAGCCATCAGGAGCAGCGAGAACCCGTTCGTCGCCAGGTGGAACGCGACGATCATCTCGCGCGTCTCGATCATGCGCTGTGCTGCACTTGCCATCATCGTCGCGGCGAGCGCGCCGGCCACGTTGCGCTGCACGCCCAGCGCCGAGGGTGGTGCGCCGGCCTCGAGCGCGAAGCGTGTGTAGACGACGAAGGCGAAGATGACGGTCGCGATGGCGATCGGTGCGAGCAAGATGACGAGTGGCAGCTTGCGCTTGAGCGCCGTCTTGATGTTGGCGCGCGCAAGGGGCAGGGCGCGCAGTCGCGAGAAACGTAGCGGTCCGGCGAAGGGCCGGTAGACCTCGGTGTTGGCGACGGCTTTCATGCGCGGCCGCCGTGCTCGCCGATCGTGGCCGCGGTCCCAGGCCGGGGTTGCAACGGCAGGCGCTGCGCGATCGACGCCATGAACACGTCCTCGAGCGTCGAGCGCACCGGCTCGATCGACAGCACGCGTGCGCCACCCTCGAGCGCGGCGGCGAAGATCGGGTCGCAATCGTCGCTCTCCAGCTGGAGCACCAGGCTGGCCGTGCCGTCCGCGTTCGCCGCCGCAGCATCCGTGCCTGCGATCTCGCAAAAGCCGCGTCTTGCCGCCGCGCGGAAGCCCGCCACGTTCGCGATGCGCACGGCGACACGCAGGCCAGCGTCGGCCGTCAGATCGCGGATCGAACCTTGCGTAGCGATGCGGCCCTTCTCGAGCACGATCACGTCACGGCAGCAGCGCTCGACGTCGGGCAGGAGGTGCGAGCACAAGAGCAGGCTCTTCTTCTGCGCGTGCCCGAGGTCGTGCACGAGCTCGAGCATGTGCCGCCGACCCTTGGGATCGAGGCCGTTCGTGGGTTCGTCGAGCAGCAGCATGTGGGGATCGTGAACGAGCGCCTGCGCCAGCTTGAGGCGCTGCTTCATGCCGGTCGAGTAGCCCTCGCAGTCGCGGTAGCGCGCTTCGTCCAAGCCCACGTAGTCCAGCACCTCGTGCGTGCGCGTCATCGCGTCGTCGCGCGCGAGGCCCGACAAGCGCGCCAGCGTCGTGACGAGCTCGACCGCGGTCGTGCCCGGGATGAGGCAGTCGCCTTCGGGCATGTAGCCGATGCTGCGCCGCACCGCGAGACGGCCAGCACTCGTGCTCGGGTCCTGGCCCGCGATACGCGCCGTTCCAGAGTCGGGCTTCAGGAGCCCGAGCAACAGCTTGAGCAGCGTCGTCTTGCCCGCCCCGTTGGGGCCGAGCAGCCCGACGGGCCCAGGCTGCATCTCGAACGAAAGGCCGCCGAGCGCGCGCACGGCGCCGTAGCTCTTGACGAGCCCGTGGATCGAGATGATGGCAGCGTCCATGCGGGAGACACCACCGACTTTACAAAGCAAAGTCGTGTTGTCCAGAGGGTGCTCGATAGGCGCGACCACACGAAGACGTCGTTCGCGCTGTTGAAGTCGTTGCTCACCAAGTCGTCGGCATTGCTGTCGAACACGATGAAGTTGCCGCCGTCGGAGATCTCCGGGTCCTGGCGCGAGCCGTACGTTCGGAACGTGCACATGCTCCGGCTAATGAGGGTCGTCGCGCCGGTCTGGCGATCGTGGCAGAAGACATCGCTCGTGTTGTTGGTGTCGCCAGGGACCAGGTTCGGCGAGGCGCGAGGTCGATCCACCGAAACCGTCGACGCGGCTGTCGCAGGCAACCGACACGATCGCCAGGATCGCGGCCCAGTGGCGCGTGGGGCCAAAGCGCCTGGGTTCTCCGGTGCGCGGCGAGATCGACTGGATCGTGATGAAGGCGCTCGATAAGGATCGTTTGCGCCGCTACCAGACGGCCACCAGCCTCGGCGACGACGTGCGGCGTCCTTGCCGGCGACGCGGTGTTCGCGGTGCCGCCCAGCAGCCTGTATCGCCTGCGCCGCCGAGGTCGCAATCGCCGGGCGGCACGTCTCCGAACTCGATG
>JBDSBS010000491.1:0-2779 GCA_039921435.1 Planctomycetota bacterium
GGCGCGCCGTGTGCACTCCGGAGACGATGCATCGATCACACGCGTTGGCCAACAGTGCGCGCAAGTCTGGGCCCAGGCGCACAGGAGCGGGTGAGGTGTGCTGGCAGGTCAACGAGGCTGCCAACGCAGTCGAGATGGCGAGGGTCGAGAGCATCGAACGCTGCGTTGGCCAGGATGTGTTCATCTGTCTGCGCATCGAGACTACCGCGCTCCGGACGCGATGGGCAGGGGCGCCTCGCCGCCCGCATCGGCGAATCGCCGCCGCCTACTGCAAGTCGATCTGCAGCCCGTCCGAGAACGTCAACGCGTCCGCGCCTTGCCCACCCAACGGGGCGATGCTCAACGCTGCACCCTGCGCAAGAAAACTCAGCGTAGGCACGCCCGTCGGCAGGCTCAGGGTGAACGGCCCTGCGGTCGTGACCAAGAGCGCGATCGGTGCCACGTACAACGTGCAGCCGAGCCCGAACTCGTGCAGTGGCACGACCGCGGGCTGGAAGCCGATCGCAAGCAGGCGCAGTGGAACCGTGACGCCACATGCCTCGAACAGGTTCACCGAGTCGAGGCAGGTCTCCGAGTCAAGGCCCCAAGGTCTCGGCGTCAACGCTGCGTCAACGCTCGGTCCCTGTCCTCGTGTCCCGGTGTCCGTCCCGGTGTCGCGTCCATGACACGGCGACGCCTGCTTGCGGCAGCGACCGAGAAGCCGCAGCAATCGGCAAGGAAAGGCGTGTCGTCCCCGACGCGGCCAGTTCTTGGCGGACAGTGGCTCGAGGAGAGATCCAGTTCCCGCCAGCCGCAGCGCCATGGCCAGCTCTACGCGGCGCAGCGAGCCTCCACAGGGAAGCGTGCGGCGTGAACCCCCTCGATCTGCTCAGTGTCAGATCCAGACCCGTTGCGGGTAGCGGCTGTGGCCGCGCCTGGCTCATTTGGCGCAATGGTTGACCAGCGCGCGCCAATGCACGAAACTGCGGTATGTACTCCGCGCCCGCCTCGTCCGAGCCAATGTCCGATTCCGACTCCGGCGATTCCGACTCCGGCGATTCCGACGCAGAGGCGACACCCGTCGACACCTTCGCCGCGGTGCCAGCGCCACTCGTCGCGGCCCTTCGCCAGCGCGGCTTTGCGCAGCTCACCGAAGTTCAGAAGGCGATCCTGGCCGCGGACGATGGCGTGCGGGATCTGCGCATCTCGTCGCAGACCGGTTCGGGCAAGACCGTCGCACTGGGCTTTGCGCTGGCCTCGCAGCTCGACGATGACGCGCGGGTCGGCCCGACGACGCTGATCATCACGCCGACGCGCGAGTTGGCAGCGCAGGTGAAGGAAGAACTTTCGTGGCTGTTCGCCGACTTGTCGGGCGTCTGGTGCGAAGTCGTCACGGGCGGCACGAGCATCGTGCGCGAACGCACGCAGCTTCGGCGGCGGCCTTCCATCCTGGTCGGCACGCCCGGCCGCTTGCTCGACCACCTTCGCACCGGCGCGCTCGACCTCGGTTCGGTGCGGCAGCTCGTGCTCGACGAAGCCGACCAGATGCTCGACCTCGGCTTCAAGGACGAGCTTGACGGCATCCTCGAGCAACTGCCAGAGAAGCGCCGCACGCACCTCGTGTCGGCGACGTTCCCGCACGCGGTGAAGTCGCTCGCCGATCGCTTCCAGAACAACGCACTGCACGTCGCGGGCAGCGTGCACGGGGCGGCGCACGACGACATCGAACACGTCGCGCTCAAGATCGGTTCGCGCGACCACTACGCCGTGCTCGTCAACCTGCTGCTGCTCGCCGGCGACGAACGCACGCTGGTCTTCGTGCGCACGCGCGAGGACACCACGGCGTTGGCCGACAAGCTGGCGGCCGATGGCTTCCTGGCGTTGCCGATCAACGGCGACCTGGCGCAGGCCCAGCGCACGCGCACGCTGCAGGCGTTCCGGCGCGGGGCGATCCACACGCTCATCGCGACCGACGTCGCCGCGCGCGGGCTCGACATCAGCGACGTGATGACGGTCGTGCACGTCGACCCGCCGATCGACACTGCCACATACGTGCACCGCAGCGGGCGCACGGGACGCGCCGGCCAGAAGGGGCGCAGCTGCATGCTCGTCGTCAAATCGCGCGAGAGCAAGATGCGGCGCCTCTACTACTCGGCCAAGGTCGAGGCAGTGTGGGAATCACCACCCGGCGCCGAAGAAGTCGCCGCGCATCAGCTCGCGCGCGCCAGCGAACGGGCTCGAGCGGCGTTGGCTGTGGCGGGCACGGGCACCGCGGCCCAGCGCGAAGCGGCGGTGCGCTTGCTACAAGGTCGCGATGCCGAAGCAGTCATCGCGGTGCTGCTGGGACAGGCTGCGGCAGGCGTGCGGGCTCCGTTCCAGGTCACTGGTGCGCGTGCTCCGGCTGCCGCCTTGGAGGCACCAGTCGCCAAGGCACATGCCTCGCCGCGGCCGAAGAGCGCACCCGCGGCGGCATTGCCGGCACCGACGCTTGTTGGCGCTGCCGCCGAAGTCCCGCCGCCACCGCCGCTACCGACGCGCCGTTTGGCCGCTGCGCAGCGCGGGCGCCCCGGATCATTGCCTTCGTGGCGTCGCGAAGGGGCTGCGCCAGAACCAACGGAACCGGCGCCAGCCTCGACTTCGTCAGGATTCACGCGCTTCCGCGTCAACTGGGGCAGCCGCGATGGCGCTGACGCGCGCCGCGTGCTCGCCCACGTGTGCCGGCGCGGCGGCCTCGAGAGCCACATGGTGGGCGCGATCTCCGTGCAAGTCGCGGCTACGACGTTCGAAGTCTCGACGGCTG
>JBDSBS010000492.1:0-3679 GCA_039921435.1 Planctomycetota bacterium
GGCTTAGCGGTCTGTAGGCAGCCGTCTTGGACTCTCCAATCCTGGGCCATCGCGGCACGAAGAGAGGCTTGAGTTCCAGCCACCAGCCTGGCGTGCTCTTGCGTCGTTGCGTCAGGCAGTTGCCGGCAGTTCGAATACCGACAACAGCCCCAAGCGTCGCCAGCCAACGCGCAGCAGCCACGTGCGCGGATCGGCCGTGTGGCGCGCGATGGCCGCCAGACCGACCATGCGCACGGGTTCGCGAAAGCCGTCGAACCAAGGTGCGGAGGTGAACGTGTCGATCGCCTGGGGCACGGCGACCTCGCGGCCTTCCGCAGCGTGCTTCTTGCCGTTCCCCAACACGTAGCGCCCCTTCACACGGAGCAACCCGTCCGTGTTTTGCGCGGTGTCTTCAGGATGCGGTCGTGGTAGCGATCGGCGAACACTTTGCCCTTGCGCTGCCAGAGCTTGTTGAGGCAGCGGGCGATGCGGATTGCGAGGCCCAGTAGGCCGCGCGCCAGCGTCATCACCTCTAGCGACCGTCACGTTGCCGCGGTCTGGCCTCGCCGAGAAGCGTGCGCAGCTTCACCGCGACGGCGCGCAGCGCCGCCTCGTCGGCGCTGGCTGTGGGTGCATCGAGACCCAGCAGCGGCGCTGCCTCCGCGAGCACGTTCTGCACATCAACCTTCCCGCGCTCGAGCTGACGTTCGGCCTGGATCGTCAGGCTCTGCGCCAGTAGCTGTTTGTCGGAGTCGGTCTTGGCTCGCGAAAGAGCGCGCCGCCCGGCGACGATCGACGCCTGCAACCACGCATCCCCTTCGGTCGTCGGCAGCCCCATCGGCATCGTGATCTTGTTGCCGGCGGCGTCGACGGTCTCGCGCACGGCGCGCTCGGGGTTGCGCCCGTCGGCCCGCAACGCCTCGCGAAGTGCACTGTCGGCAACGGCGACCGCCCAGAACGCATCGTCGGGCGCAACCGCGTCGAGTTGGTCGAGCAGAACGAGCGGCCGCACCAGCGCGGCTTCCGAAAGCGAAGGCGTGTCGGCGCGCCACTCCAGGATCTTGTCGACGAGATCCAAGACGTCGTAGCCGAGACCGTCCCGACACGACGACAGGTCGCGATGCGCGACCACGGCCGCCGCAAGGCGCGCCGCCGCGGAGACGCGGTCGCCTGCGCGCACACTCGCCAGGCCCTTGCCGAGCTGGACCACGGCTGCGAAGTACGAGCAGCTGTCGCGGTAGCCTTCGTTGCGCGTCCTCGCGAGGTCGAACCAGCGCAGGGCGGCATCGTACGCGTGGAACGCAGACTGCGGTTGCTCGCAACGCCGCGCGTTCTCCGCGACCAGGATCCACGCGTAGCCGGCGAACCACGCTGACTCGGCGGATGGCGCGTGGGCCCGCTCGATCGCCTCCGCGACGACACCCGATAGGTCTGGGCGGCCGTCGTTCCACAGCGCGCTGTTGAGCGCCTGGCGCAGATCGCGCGAGCCCGACAGGCGCAACGCGCCGCACTGCACGATCGCCTGCTCCTCGCGCCGCAGGCCCAACGCACCGCAGAACGACGCGAAGCTGATCCAGTCGCCGTCGCTGCCGAACGGGCTAGCAGCGACGATGCCGAGCGCGCGCAGGCCTTCGACCATGCCCGCTACCTCGCCGGCCTTGCCGGCGCGGTCCACGAGCAGACGCGCGTTGCCGTCGCCGATCCAGCGCAGAGCCTCGATCGCGTTGGCATTTTCCAGCACGGGGTTCGCGAGCAGTTCGCTCGCAAGGGGCATCTGGTCCGCGCCGGCGGCGAGCGCGAACGCGCGCCGACCGCAGTCGACTTGCTGCTCGAAGCGCTGCAGGAAGTAGGCGGTGCGCGCTCGTTCGATCCACCATTCGCAATGCGCGGGGGACTTGTCGAGCGCCTTCTCGAAGTAGCGCGCCGCGTCCTCGAACAGCAACTGGGTGTCGCGCGCGCCGCTCTCGAGATGGCGTCGGCCGAGGTCGAGTGAGGCCTTGGCATACGACGCAAACCACTTGGCGTCGTCCGTGTGCTGCGGCCGCTTCGCGTCGAGCGCTTCGAGTTGCTGCACCAGTGCCTCGGCCGAGGGCATGGTGTCGTCGGGCCCACCGGCTCTCGGCAGCGTGGTGTCGCGCCGAGTCACGGCGTTGGCGACCTGCAGCAGTATCGCTAACTGCACGGGGCCGCCGCTGCGCCGCACGGGTTCGTCGAGGTCGCCAGGATTTGGGAAGCTCGTGCCCGCGCCATCGCTGCTCCAGCTGCCGACCGCGGCGCCAGCGCGCACGAACGACTGCACGGTCCCGGTCGGGGCCATCGCCGCCATGCATTGCAGCAGGGTTCGCTGGCGCGCATCTGGCCCGGCATCGCCGGGCACGCTGCCCATGGCCTGTGCCAGGTCTTGCAGAACGGCGAGCAGCTCGGGCGCGATCGAGAGTTGCTCGGCCGCGGCGCGCAGTGCAGCGCACTGGGCTGCGGGGAGACACTGCACGCGTGCAGCGAGCAGGCGCAGCGCATCGAGCGAACCACTGTCGCCGCCGCTGCCGATCGCAGCGAGTGCCGCCAGCACCGAGGGTTCGTCGTGGGTGTCGAAGAGCGTTGCCTCCAGGGCGGCGCGGCCGCTGTGGTCGCGGCGCCGCGCGAGTCCAACCCAGTCGCCCGGCATCCCCGCAGCTTCCGTGAGGCTCGCAGGGGCATGCGTGACGGAGTGGTCGGCGCCTCGGCCTGGCTCGACCTCGGCAGCCAAGACGCGGTCGATGTCCTTCAGGTCGAAGCACAGCGACAGGTCGAACGCCTTCGTGCCATCGGTCCGCACCAACACGTGACGCGGCGCGACGCGTTCGCCGTCGGCGAGATACTTGTGGAACAGCACGGGCTCCAACGCCATGTGCTCACCACACGTGCAGCCGCCAAAGCGCGGGCACGGAATGCGCCGGCCCTCGTCGTCGTAATTGCGCGGGTTGTGCCGGAACACGCTCGCGCCGAGGCAGACGCAGTGCCGCGTCAGAGCCACGAACGCCGGGTCGCGATACTCCTCGTGCACGATGCGGTCGCTCGCGCTCTCGCCATCCATGTTGACCGCGAGCAACAGCGGACGGCCGGTCGCCGCGGCCAGGTGCAGCGCATCGGCGAGGCAACGTTGCCAGTGGATCTGGCGCGCGTCGGTCGCTTCAGGCGCCAGGGGCGCCTGGGGCATCACCGGTCCGAGCGCGAACAGGAACGTCATCGCGAAAAGCAGTCGCAGCATGTAGTTGGCATCCCGGAGGCGGCCGGTGCGTGCAGGGTAGCAGCAAGTGCGCGCTCGGTAACGTCTTGGCCAGCAGTGCTAGGAGTATCTGCGCGAGAAGGGTCGGTGGTGCGACGCCGCTGTCCGCGGCGCCGCCGGGACTGGATCTGACATTGAGCCAGACCTCGGGTTTCGAGCGGGACCTCCGGTTTCGAGCCGGACCTCGATTCTGGCTGACGACCCGGCGGCCTGGCAGGTGCACGGTGAGCCAGCAGAGATCGAAACTCGAGGGGCCGATTGTCTGACCGAGCGGAAGGCAGGTGCGCTCCGTCAGGCTGGGCGTTCCGACACGGAAAGCAGTCCATGGCGGCGCCAGCCGATCGTCAACAGCCACGTGTGCGCAAAGGTGACCGGGCGAACGACGGCCTCGAGGCCGCGCACGACGATCGTCTCGCGAAAGCCCTCGAACCACGG
>JBDSBS010000493.1:0-5002 GCA_039921435.1 Planctomycetota bacterium
CGCCCCTGCCCGACGTGATGCTGTCTGCCTTGCGCGCGGGTCTAGCGATTCAACAGAAGACCGAACGCCGCGCCGCGGTGGTCGCCGCCGAGGCAGCTTGGCTCGACGACTTGGCCAGCGACGCCCGCCCCCCAGCCAAGGCGGCGTTCGGTGCCGCCGTGTGGAAGGAAACGCGCGAACTCGCGCTGGCTAGCGGGCAGCGTCTCGACGGCCGCACCACCACGCAGGTCCGGCCGATTTGGAGCGAGGTGGGCCTGCTGCCGCGCGCCCACGGCTCGGCCCTGTTCACGCGCGGGGAAACCCAGGCCATCGTCACCTGCACGCTGGGCAGCCCCGACGACGCGCAGCGCATCGACAGCATCGCGTCCATCGGCGCCACCGAACGCTTTCTGCTGCACTACAACTTCCCGCCATACTCGGTCGGCGAAACCCGGCCCATGCGCGGACCAGGACGGCGCGAGATCGGGCATGGCTCCTTGGCGCGACGAGGACTCCGCCCGTTGCTGCCGAGCCGCTCGGCGTTCCCGTTCACGATCCGCATCGAAGCAGAGATCACCGAGAGCAACGGCAGTTCGTCGATGGCGACCGTCTGCGGCGGCACGATGGCGATGCTGCACGCGGGCGTGCCGCTGGTGCGACCGGTCGCCGGCATCGCCATGGGCTTGATCTCCGACGGCAACCGACACGCAGTGCTCAGCGACATCCTCGGCGACGAAGACCACCTCGGCGACATGGACTTCAAGGTGGTCGGCACGGCGAAGGGCATCACGGCGATCCAGCTCGACAACAAACTCGGCGGGTTGCCCGACGAAGTGTTGGCCCGCGCGTTTGCCCAGGCCCGCGACGGCCGCCTGCACATCCTCGCCGAGATGGCGAAGACGATCGTCGAACCGGCTGTGCCGTCGCGCTTCGTGCCGCGAGCCCTGCGTCTGGCCATCATGCCCGACGCAATCGGCGCCCTGATCGGCGCGCGCGGCGCCAACATCAAGGCCATCACCGAGAGCACGAGTGCGCGCGTCAGTGTCGACGACAACGGCGAAGTACTGATCTACGCGACCGACCAGAACAGCGCGCAACGAGCCATGGTGATGGTGCAGCGGTCGGCCGGCGTGCTCAAGGTCGGTCGCTGCTACCGCGGCACGGTTACGGGCGTGAAGGACTTCGGCGCCTTCGTCAAGATCAACGCCGTCAACGAAGGGCTCGTGCCGATCGAGGAGCTCGACAAAGCTCCGGTGCGACACGCCGGCGACATCGCGCGCGAGGGCGAAGAGATGATCGTCGCCGTGATCGGCGCCGACGACCGAGGGCGCTTGCGGCTGTCGCGCCGGCAAGCGCTCGGTGTCGACGAGGCCCAAATCGAGTTCTGATCGAGGTTTGATCGGTTCGGATCGGGCGAGATCGAGGTGCGGCCGGCAAGGCCGCGGCGATCGGCGTCGCAGCTACCCGCTTACTTGGCGGGCTTGGCCGGGGAAGCGGCACTTCGCGTGTACTTGATCGACATGACCTGGGACTCCTTCCCGTCGCTGCCCTTGTTGTACATCTCGAACACGACGGTGTTGGCGTCCTTGTGGATCGTCGCGGTGCGAACCTTCACCTTCTCGCCCTTCTCGTTGTAGCCGTCGCCCAACATGTTGAGCGTGCGGGTCTTCTCGTCGAACGTACCCTCGGTCACGGTCAACGTCGGGCTCATGCTGTCGACCCACGTCGACACGTACTTGCCCTTGATCGGGTCGTAGCCCGTCGTGCCGCGGCCCTCGAACGGAGTGCCGTTCCAATCGCACGAGAACTTGTCGACCAGCCAGAAGCCCTTGAGCGTCATCTTCTGCTCGGACACGCCCTTGGCCGCCGGAAAGCCGGGGCTCTCGACCGCGACGTCCCAGTTGCCCTCGGCCTTCTTGAGGTTCGCGTGTTCGGGACCGGGCTTGGGCATCTGCATGCTGGCGTCGACAGCCGGCTTGGCAGGCTTGTCCTTGGCGTCCTGCGCCAACGCGAACGGGGTGATCCAGAGCAGAGATACGGCGGTCAGAACGAGTGTCTTCATGGGTCGATTCTCCTGGCAGTAGAAAGGCAGCAAGAACTGGCAGTGGCGGAACCCCTGCACCAGCCCTACGCACGGACGACTGACGCTGGGCAGATTCTACGGAATCTACTGCGACGCCCGAGCCTGACGGCAACTGCGCCGCCATCTCGTCAGGCAGGCCCGCGTCAGACTAGTCAGACTAGTCAGACTAGCCAGACTAGCCAGGGCCAGGCAAACCCGCGTCAGGCAAACCTGGCAGGGAGCCCTCACGGCACGCGAGCCCGCGCCTGCACGAAGCTGTACCAGAACACGGCGTCCGGGTCGCGCGCGACGCGCTGCAACTCGGCCTGCATGCCCCGCACGGTCTCGGCCGAGACCTTGCCGGCCCGCTCGAGAGCCGGAGCGCCGCTGAGCAACAGTAGGCTCCAGTAGGCGAGGAACTCGGTGCGTTCTCCCGGCCTGCGGTTGTCGAGGTGGAACGTCTTCACCTCGGTGTGGATGTCGACGAATCCGTTGCGAAGCAGCAGGTTGCCGAGCTTTGCCCCCACGAACGGATCACCGCCCAGATCGAGCTGCGTGTCGTTGAACCGGCGCCAGTAACGAAGTGTGTCCGGGCTGTAGGGATCGAGGAAGAACGTCGCGTTCATGACCTCGGTGCAAACCACGGGTGAGCCAGCGCGCAGTACGCGCCGGACTTCGGCCAACGTTCGCGCCGGCTCGGCCACGTGTTCGAGGATCCAGCACAAGAACGCGCCGTCGAACTCGTCCATGGCGAATGGCAGAGTCTCAGCGGCGGCCTGCTGAAGAGCGAACCGCGACTTCGTCCCTGGGCACCGCTTCAAGTGCGCCGCCGCCCTCGCAAGGTTCTCGGCATTACGATCGACACCTGTCACGTGTAACGCCGGGAAGTGACGCAGCAGCAGTTCGGTCTGCGCGCCTGTACCGCAGCCGACTTCGAGCAGGTTGCGGCAGCGCCGATACGGCAGCCGATCGTGCACGTCGTCGGCGAGGAACGAAGCCTGGTGATAGAGGCGCTGCTGCTCGTCAGCGGTGTAGCCGTGCAAGTACCCGGCCCCGCGCCGCACCTTGCTCGCAGCGGCTTTCTTCGACTTACCCTCCTTCGATGGGCTCTTCTTGGCCTTGGAACGCGATCGAGACTTCGCCTGGCGCTGCGCTTTGGGCATGCCGCGATCGTGGGGGCAAGCCCACAGCGGCGCAAGCGAACCTGACGCCAGCCAGGGGTCGGCACGTCAATGAGCTGGCACGTCAATGAGCTGGTACTGTTCCACGCGGCGCGAAGACGACAGCTTCGGGCAACACCTTTCCCACGCGCCTGGTCGCCTCGAGCGACAACAGCCGGTAGGTGTGCGTGGCGGCTGGACCCCTGCGTACGACGCAAAGCGCCCCCGCGCGCAGTTCCTGCGCCTCGCGCGGCGACAACTCGAGCCACGGCAGCGAACCATCGTCTGCCTCGAAGTAGTACTTCACGGTGCCTGGTCCCGGCTTCTTCGCATCGTCGAGCAAGCTGCGCACCGCGGCGATCTCCTCCCCTTGCTTCCGCTGGGCCTCCAACCGTTCCTGGTCGCGGCGCGAACGCTCGCGGTCGCGCGCCTGCAGTTGCTCGAGTTCACGATGTCTCGCCTGCGCCTCTTGGTCCAAGACGTCGCGCCCCTTCTCGCTTCGTTCGACCCGCGTCTCGTGCGCCAAGCGACGCGCTTCCTTGTCGGAGATCAGATTCGCCTTCTTGAACTGGTCGCGCAAGCTCATGCCGCCAATGTAGCGCGACGACCTGCAGCCGACCACTGACCCATCGACGCTGCACCCGAGTGCGTCGGGGTGCCGTGCTCAATCCACCAGGTCGGGGGCGTTCTCGACGAACCGCACCGCGATGCCAAAGCGACCATCCCCCATGTTGTCGAAGCGCACGAGTTCGCCGCGCACGGATCGGTCCTTGCCGTCGATGCGCACCGTCACCGGCACAGAGCCCCCAGCGGTGAAGAACACACCCTGTTGGGAGATGTTCTGGGCCGATCCCATGATCGCCGTCGAGTCGAAGTGGACCGTCACCGTGGCGTCGAGCGCCTGGCGTGTTTCCACCCGGTTGTCGACGCCGACGGAAGTGCGTGGCTGGCTCATTGGCGGTGCTCCGCTCGGTACCATCGACGGGACCGCGCTACCACCTGAACCTGACTTCTCTGCCGGCTATGGTGTCGCCGTGCCCGAGACACCGTACCCACGCGAGCCGGGCTACGCCCAGCGCTATCGCGACCAGCGCTTCCGAAGCGGCAGCGGCGAGGGGACCGATCGCCGGGAGCGCTCTGTTCTGCGCAACCTGCTGGCTGCTGGCCAGCCCGCGCCGGGACCGTGGCTCGACGCGCCCTGTGGTGCAGGCCGGATGACCGACGAGTTGCCCGGCCCGTGCGTGCAGGTCGATCGCGATCCGAACATGGTGCGTGCTTGCAGCAACGGCCATGCGCGCGCGTGCGCCAGCGTGCACGCGTTGCCGTTTGCCGACCGCGCATTCGCCGGCGTGCTCTGCCATCGCCTGCTGCAGCACATCCCGACACGTGTCGAGCGCATCGCCATCTTGCGCGAGCTGGCCCGCGTCACCCGCGGTCCCATTGTCGTGTCCTTCTTCGATGCGTGCAGTCTGCAACACCTGCGGCGGCTCTTGCGACGCTGCCTGGGCAAGCGTCGCTCGAGTCGCACCGCGGTGACTCGTCATGCGTTCTTGGCGGAACTGCGCGACGCCGGCCTCTTGCCTGTCGCGGTGCGCGCCTTGCAGCGCTTCATCGCCGAACAAACCCTCGTGCTCTGCGAACGACCCCCGATTCGATCGCCACATTCGCTGGACTCGACACCCTCTCCGCGCCGATAGCCACGTTGGCGAGGAGGTGTCGGCCGTGCCCACAGTAACGATGCAAGCCGTGCAGGAGCCCGCGCGCGCAACACTGCGCATGTGGCGCAAACCACCGATCGAGC
>JBDSBS010000494.1:0-5072 GCA_039921435.1 Planctomycetota bacterium
GTGAATCATCCGGGCTAGGCGTTCGCGGAAGGTACGAAGATGCTGCTGCACGACCTGATAGAGCACGGTTGCTTCGGGGCGGCGACGAATGCGGCCAGCGGTGTTCTCCACCCCGGCTGTGTGCCTGAGCAATCGCCCGCGGTTGCGCGCGTGCCGCCCAAAACCAGATCGAACTGCCCGCCTCGACCGAGCGCTGGGCCATCGATGGCGAGGTCGTGGACTATGCGCTCTGGCCGGACTGGCCAGCCGCCGCGGTTGCAACGTCGCCGCGCGGAGAACGCCTCTGGCAAGCCAAGTGGAGGGGCGCCATCGCGGCCGAGACTCCCACGCAGTGGAGAGCCAGCCGTTCGATGGCATGGAACTGGCGCCTTGTCGCTGCGGTCCGTTGCCGCCCGAAGGCGGTGTGCGCTACCCTCCGTGGGCAAGAGCCGAGAGCATCGCCCCCAGCCTTTCACGCCAACTCGCGCTTCGCCCGAGCAGATAGGCATGCCAGCTCACAACCAACCCCCGACACGAGTCGCTTCGATGCTCTTCGTCGTGGGGCTATCGGCCGCCGCTGCCGCGCAGTCGACGCCGCACTGGGCCTTCGAGCCGCCACAGAAGCAGCCCGAGCGGCAGGAGATCGTCGTGCTGGCGCAGGTGTTGGCCGATGCGGTCAACGTCGGCTACGAGCCGTTCCACAACGACGTCGTCGTGGCGGTCAACGGGCACGCGCCCGTCGACATGCGCGATTTCGTGCGAGCCATGGACGCCGCGCAGGGTGAGGTCGTGCTCAAACTGTCGAGCGGGGCGACCGTGTTGCTCGACGCCGACGAGGCGCGCGCGGCGGCGGAACGCATCCTGTCCCGCTATCGTGTGTCCGGCGATCGCTCACCGGATCTGCGGCGCGAAGAGGGGCGGGCTGCAGCAAGGTGAACACCGTGAGCCAGCCGAAGCAGACGCGGCGCGCCCGTTCGGCGGCGCGCTGACAAGGGTGTTGTCCGGGTTCCGCGCGCGTCGACGTTGCGGCGTTCGTGTTGCGCACGTCCGCTGCGTCGTTGCGTTATGACGAAAAAGCGCGCGGTTGTCATGAATCCACGGATCCCCGAGGTCAGTCGCTCACGTCATACGGTGCACGTTTCTTTCGCACCACCGGGCTATCCTGCTTCGAGGGGGTAATAGTGCCCTCTCTCGTACCCTGCCCAGACCAAAGACAATCATGAACAAGATCGCTTTCTCAATCGCTCTCACCTGTGCCGCGCCGCTCGCGCTCGCCCAGAATTGCTTCGACACCAACTACGGCGTCTCCCTCGGCGGCGGCGCCGACGTCGTCAAGCCGATCCAAGCGATCGGCTTTCCGTTCGCCATCGGCAACACGACCTACACCGACTGCCACATCTCCGACCACGGCATCATCTACCTTTCGAACGGTGGCGTGCCGGCGCCGCCGCTGACCGGCAATGCGGTGCTCTACACGCCGACGTTGGCCAACTTCCAGGCCGGGTCGCCCAAGATCTGCTGCCTGTATGCCGACATCGTCGCCAGCGGCGCGGGCGGTGACATCCTGATCAACAGCAGCGCGACCAAGTGCACGATCACCTGGAGGAACGTCAACAACTTCGGCATCGCGCCTCCTCAGTACGACATGCAGGCGGTTCTCCAGCCAGGTGGCATCGTGACCTTCCGCTGGGCCCCGAGCGCGACCAACGTGTCGACCTTCGGTGTGCCTTCCGACAACGGCATCGTCGGCATCCACCCAGGTGGCGGCGCCGGTGTGCCGCCGAACGCCAACCTGTCGGCCAGCCCCACGGTGATCGGCTTCGACTCTATCTACGAGCTGTGGACCGTGCCGAACACCTTCGACCTGCAGAACAACAGCTTGCTGTTGGTGCCTGCAGCCGCCGCCTCCCCGACTGGATACACGGCCGCGGTGCTCGGCGCGCCGGCCAACTGCGCCTCGGCGATCGCCTACGGCGCCGGTTGCAACTCACTGGGCCTGGCGGTCGTGGGCCTGCCCACGATCGGCAACCTGGCCTTCAGTCTCAACGTGTCGGGTGCCAACTTCGTCGCCCTGATCGCCTGGGGCACGGTCGGCATTCCAGCACCCGGCGTGCCGCTGCCCGCCCCCCTGTTCGCGACGGGCTGCGTGGCTCTGCAGAACGCCAACATCGGCCTGCTCGGGACCGGCCCGCTGGTCGGCGGTGTCGGCAACTTCCCGTTGCCAATCCCCCCGGCGAC
This sequence comes from Planctomycetota bacterium, assembly GCA_039921435.1. Classification (GTDB taxonomy): domain Bacteria; phylum Planctomycetota; class UBA1135; order UBA1135; family UBA2386; genus DASVAL01. Next base: position 2,218 of record JBDSBS010000494.1, read on the forward strand.
GCTGCGCACGCAGCTCTTTGCCCAAGGGGTGTCGTTCAACCTGACGGGTGCGCTCACCACGAGCAACGCCTGCGCGATCAACGTCGGCTTCTGATCCGAGCCTCGTAGCGCGCGGCTCATGCGGGCCGTAGCGCGAACGAATGCGCCCAGCCCGGCTTCGGGGTGGGCGCGTTCTTCGTTTTGGGGACGACCGCGGACGCCAAGGTCGTTGCGATGTGCACCGCGCGGCCATCACATCGTTTGCGCGCGGCCGCGGTTTGTCGATGGGCAGGGCCGCGTGTCAATGCGGCGACGGCCCGGGGTCGGTCGTGCGCGCGATGTGGACACGGCGCTCGCCCGCCACGAATACGAAGCCGCCGTCGACCGCCTCGATAGCAGGCGCGAGCTCCATGGTGACCGCCGGGGTCAGGAAGCCGAGGCCGCTGACCGGGGCCCCATGGAAGAGCCGGTCGTGGGGGTCGATGCGCAGCGAGGTGGCGTCGAAGCGAATGCGTACTTCGCCGTTGCCGTGCAGCAGGCCGTCGGCGTCGAGCGAACGGAAGACAATCGGCGTCACCTCGGCGCGCACGTAGTTGGGTTCGCCAGCGCACCGCGACACGAACGGATAGCCGGGGAACGCAGCGTGCTCGTCGCTCTGCAGCCGCGCGAAGAAGGTGCGCAGGAACGCCGCGTCGGTGAGCGCCGTGCCGTTGTGCCACAGCACGCCCTGGCGGTCGATCTCGTAGAAGTAGTGCCGCGCCATCGCCTCGGCCGGTGGTTGCGGCTGCTACGGTAGTGCGGTCATTTCGATCGCCGCCACATTGCTCGCCTGCCTGTTCGCGCCGCAACAGCCCGCGGTTGACCTGCGCCACGAACCGCGCGCGCCGTCGATCTGCCGACGGCCGTCGCACGCCAGATCGCCGCCGACGAACTGTTGAAGAAGCACCCTGCGAGCCTCGCCGACTGGACCGCCCCGTGTGCGACGTTCGGCGCGTTCGCAGCCAAGGAGTCGGGTCCGACCCGCCAGACCGTCGATCTGCCCGTGCTCGAACAGGTCGAGGCGACCGAGGTCTTTCTCTACGTGCCGGAGGGAAGGCCAAGCAATCTGTAGTTTCGGCGTGCCTGCCCCGGATCGGAGATCCGGCAGCAAGGACCGGTGCGCAAAGGAGCGGGTGAAGTGTAGCTTCTGGGGAAGTGGCGAGGGGCGAAACGCCATGGGATCTGGTGCGCGTACGCACGGGTAGCGATTCGCGGTAGCGAGTTGTTCGGGCAGCCCCCTGACGGGTCATAATCTTCGGTAGCCGACCGTACGTTCCGGCGGCGGCCTTGCTGGTGCGAGTTCGGGCGGTTCTGTCGGCAGTCCGAGGTGGCGGAGGATTTTCTGCAGGACAGCCTGGTCGCTGAGGAATGCGAGCAGTTGACGCGCGCTGCCGCAGTGGGGGCAGGTCAAGACATCGAGAAGAAAAACCCGTTTCAGCAGTTCAGCCCAGAAGTAGTACCGACGACGGGGCGCATGCGGGACGCGGTGGGAATGGTCTGGGCGAAGTCGGCGATCCGGTCCTGGTGTTTCTGCCAGGGGAGGTGAGTCCGGCCGAGGTTCCCGTGCAGTTGGTGGCTCCAGCACCGCGAGAACGTCAGCGATCGCACGAACATGGCGGCAGGAGACCGTCTGTTCTGACCCAGGCAATCGATCCGATCGATCCGGGGTGGTCACCTTATCGCCCTGGCTCGTCGGCACTGGCACCGGCACCGGCACTGGCTCCGACATCGGTACCGGCACGACGCGATGCCGGTATGACGCGGCCGATGCGAACACGCCGTAGTAATTGACGAGCTTCTTGCGCGGTCGCGGCACCAGCGCAGCGAGACGTTCGAGGAACGTGAGCGGATCGAGTACCACGTGCGTCGTGCCATTTCGCCAACGCTTTTTCAGCGCATAGGCAACACGCCCGTCGGGCAGGATCGAAAGCCGTTCCTTGACGATGGGCGGCCTCGCTACGTAACGGATCAAGTGCTCGAGCGAGTCGCGTCGGCCGACTGGCACGCGGCTCGCGGCATGCAGACTGAAGCCGTCGAGATCGGCGCAGAGGCTGCCGAGCCCGCGCCGGAACTGCCCCTGCAGACTGCTTCTGCCAGGCCGCGCATCGGACGTTCCTGCGGCTGGTCCCAAAGCGACCTTGCCCTGCACGGCGGCGGCGTGGATCTGCAGCAGGAGATCCGGTTCGGCAGTGTCAAGATCCTCGGCGGGAGCGTTTGCCAACTTCCCGAGACGCCGCAGCAGCCGCAGCACGCGAGTGCGAACGTGGCGCACGACGCGGGCCACGTCGCCATCGTTGAGTTCTGGTTGCGCATGAAACTCAGCGCGGTCCTGGCCGAGCGCGCACGAGAACGCGCCATCGGCGAACAGGCAGTGATAGTGGAGGTCGAGCCGGATGGCAGAATCGAAGCGCCGATCGAACACCACTGCCCCGGTGCTTGCGCGCGGCAGCCCGCAGCGGCGCGCTGCGCGCAGGTAGAAGTTCGAGATGGTGCGCACCAAGATCGTGCGAACGGCGCCGCCATGCGGCGGCCGCAGCACGAGGGGCAAAAGCCGCGACGCTTGCACGAGAACGCGACGACTTCCTCTCGGCGGCAGCTTGCGCAGAAAACGCGACAGAAGCCGTGCGCGAGGATTCCACACTGCAAGAACTCCGCAAACTCGCGATCGACGAATCGGGGCAGAGTGCGGCCTTCCGCTTCGCCATCCGCAACGCCCGCTAGGCGTTCGCGGAAGGTAGGAAGATGCTGCCGCACGACCTGATAGAGCACGGTTGCTTCGGGGCGGCGACGAATGCGGCCAGCGGTGTTCTCCACCCCGGCTGTGTGCCTGGGCAATC
>JBDSBS010000495.1:0-7940 GCA_039921435.1 Planctomycetota bacterium
GAACGACTCGGTCCAATCCTGCCCAAGCACGCGCTCGCCCAGAACCTCGAGGTCGGCCGCGGCGAACACGGACGACAGCTCGCCAGCGGCGATCTCGCTGCCAAAGGCCCAATCACCCCGGACCGCCGCCTGGATGCGCCAGATCCAGTACCAATAACATTCCCTGTTCGGCACGAGGGCGAGCACAAGGTTCCGGCTCCGGCTCGCCATGCTGCGCACCACCTGCACTTGCTCTGGAACCCCGAAGTGTTCCAGGACGCCGGAATTGAACACGAGGTCGTACTCGGGCAGACCGGGGTTCCTGGCGTCGGCCAAAACGAAGTCAGCGGCGAGATCGGCCCGGGCGAAGCGAGTCCGGGCGTGGCGCAAAGCCTGCTCCGAGAAGTCGAGCACGGTCACCGCGAATTTGCCGGTACGCGCCAGCGCGAGCGAGTGGCCGCCCGCACCTGCGCCTGCCTCGAGGACCCGGCCTCCCTCCGGGAGCAGCTCGGACACCGCGGCAGCGAACTCGGCACCGAACCGGGCCATCACCTCGTCGTCGTCTTCGATGGCTGCGCTCGCGTAGTAACGATCCCACTTGTCGCGCTCCGCACCGCCGGCGGGTGACACCATGCCTCGTTTCACGAGGTAGTCAGGTGACGCGTAGATCACCATCAGCTGGTCTCCGCCCCATTGCCGTGGATCGACGGTCACGCGTTTCCGGGCGATCAGGCGTTTGCCGCCCAACACGTCGGGAAAGCTGCTCTCCTCGAACCGCGTCGCGTGCGACTCGCACAGCGGGTCCTCGTCATGGGGCACGAGGATCAACAGCAATTGGCGAGCGGTTCGAGCCAAACGCTGCGCCACGGGCCAAGGGTCGGCGAAGTGCTCAAGGCAGTTCGAGGACACGATGACGTCGGCATAGGCCGAAATCTCACCATCGGGCGAGCGCACGAATTCGTGTCGGGGGAAACGGCGCCGGGCCTCCTCGATGGCGGTCGTCGCGGCGTCCATGCCCCACACCCGCGATCCCGGGAACGCCGCTGCGAGCTCGTCCACGCCTTCGCCCATCGCACAGCCCCAGTCGAGGATGCTGAGGCCGCCCCCCCGCAGGTAGGCGGCGTCGATCGGCGGCAGCTCCGCGATCAGGCGCTGCATGAAGTGGCGTGTCTGGGCGGCGCCGCCGTTCGCGTCCCATTGGGTGCGGAAGTACTCTTCCCACCACTCGGGTGAATTGATCGATGGCAAGTTCAACATAGCGGACATGAAGATCGAGAATGGTAGGACCGACCACGGGAATTCGCACCTGAACTGCGAGAGCGATCGAGGGCGGTGGCGCGCCGGTCTCCCAGGGGCGCGACGTCGTGCGCAAGAGCCGGATCGTTGGGCGCGCCCTCGGCGTCCTCGCCCGGTGCCCGAGCGGATCCGGAAAGCCCGTGAGCATGGTTTCCGATCGCGGGCCCGCTAGAGTGCACGAATCCGGCGCCGACTCGTTTTCACCGGGGAAGCCGCCTTTCCAGCTCGCCGCAACCAATGCCAAGCCTTCCTTCCTACCTGAAACCGCGAACGCTCGTGCTCGGGTTGCGCGACGTCTACAAGTCCTGCCAGGAAGTCGGCGTTCGTGGCACCTGGACGCGCATTCGCGGCCGTCTGAAGAGGGGCAGGGTCGATCCCAAGACGCTCTACGAGAACAACCATCGCTCGCAGGAGGAGTACTTCCGCGCGTACTTTCGGGCCCCGCTCAAGACGCGACGCAAGGCATTGGAGGACTTGCTGCACGCCGAGCGTGGCTACCGGGCCGTCATCCTCTATCCCGCGTCGTACCGGCTGGAACTCCGGCAGCGTCCCGAGCACGTGCTGCGAGCGTTCGCGGCCGACGGCTACCTCTGTTTGATGCTGACGATCGGCGGCGACGCGCCGATCGTACGCCGGCACGGCCCACGCCTGTACGCCACCAACCTGTTCGAAGACGCGTTGGCGTACTTCCGCAACACGCGCGTCGTGCTCTATCTCAGCTTTCCGGGCTATCGATACCTCAGCTCGCTGATGCCGCGCGCGATCCTGATCTACGACGTACTCGACCGCATGGAGATCTTCGCGAACTATTGCAGCGCCATGGGACGCGACCATGCCGCGCTGCGGTCGGCCGCCGACCTCGTCATGTGCTCGGCGCCGCCGCTGTACGAGGAGACCGCGCCGGGGACCAAGCGTTGCCTGTTGGTCCCCAACGGCGTCTATGCCGAAGACTTCGCGGCGACGGTGGCACCACCGTCGCCGCCGCCGGTGGTTGTCGGCTACTACGGCGCCATCACCGAGCTGCTCGACTTCGACCTTCTCGACGCGATCGCGGACATCGAGGAGGTACGGCTGGCGCTCGCGGGCCCGGTGACCGCGTTCAAGCCTGATCGCGCAATCGAGGTCCAGACCCGTGTCGACGCCCTGTTGGCGCGGCGAAACGTCCGCCACCACGGGGTCCTGGCGTATGAGGACTTGAGCGGATTCCTGGCCGAGACCCACTGCGCGATCGTGCCCTTCATCGTCAACTCCGAGACGGATGCGGTCTCCCCGCTCAAGTTGTTCGAGTATCTCGCCGCCGACAAACCGGTGCTGGCAACGCCGACCGCGAACGTCAAGCAATTCACTCGCGAGATCTTCGTCGGCGCCCGCGAGGCGATCGTCGAGCGCATTCGTAGCGGACGGTGGCGTGAGGTCGACCGGCAAGGGGCGTCGGAGTTGGTGCAGCGGCACTCGTGGACGGCGCTGCTTCGACCGGTCAAGGCGGTCCTCGACGAACTGCAACCTGCCGCGAGTAGGTCGACCGTCGAGCTGACCGAGAAGCCCAAGGTCGACATCATCAACATCAACTTCTTCGACTGGAACGGCGAGACCGTCTACAAGGGTGGCGCGGAGCGGTACGTCCACGACCTCGCGAAGCTGTGCGAGCGCATGGGCTGCAGCGTGCGCATCCTGCAGAACGCCAACTTCGACTTCGTGCGTCGCTTCCGCGACATCGAGGTGATCGGACTGCCGCTGGTGAAGCAGCTCGATTTCCCCGCATTGTCGAAGGGTTTTGCCGAGCACACCCGCGAAGCGGACCTGGTCATCGCGTCGCCGCTGGAACTGGCATGCCGGTTTTTTCCGACGCGCAAGGTCATCGGGATCAATCACGGCATCCATTGGGATGCGCGGACGACGCGGATCGAGACGTTCTCAACCCGAATCTTCGATCTGATCCAGGAATCGCTGCAACGGTGCGACGAGTGTGTGTGCGTCGACACCAACTTCATCAACTGGGTGCGCTCGTTCGAATGGCGCATGGCCCAGCACCTGCACTTCCTCCCCAATTACGTGGACCTCGCCGAGTTCCGGCCGGTTGCCAAGAACTTCGGCGACTCACGCCTCACGGTTCTCTATCCGCGCCGGCTCTACGATCCCCGTGGGTTCCACGAGACGCTCGACGCCTTCGCGTTCCTGATGCAGAGCACCGACAGTCTCGACCTGCATCTCTGCGGGCAGGCCACCGGTGCCGACGCCGACCGCGCGCGGCGGGCCATCGCGATGCACCCGGAACGGATCCGTTGGTACGAGCTGCCTATGGAGCAGATGCCCGAAGCCTACGCGAAGAGCCATATCGTGCTCGTGCCGACGATGTACGCCGAGGGCACGTCACTGTCGTGCATCGAGGCGATGGCGACCAACAACGCGGTGATCACCACCAACGTCGGCGGCTTGCCGAACCTTGTCCTCGACGGTTTCAACGGCCTGGTGATCCGGCCCGACACGTGGGACCTGGTCGCAGCATTGAAGCGGCTGGTCGGCGACCGCGACCTCACGGCGCGGCTGGCGCGCAACGCGTCGGGTGTGGCCCAGAGCCTGGGCAAGGAGCGGTGGGAGCAGAGTTGGGCCCGAGTGATCGAATCCGTGCTTCCGCTTCCCGCGCGGCCGGCACAGCAACGGCAGACCATCGAAGCCGCGGTCTAATTCGCGGTCATTGTGTCTAATTCACGGTCATTGTACGGATGGCACGCTGCGCTCATGGGGCTCGAACGTACACGGGCAATTGCAGATCCACACACTGCCACCCGGGGTGACCTCCCGCGATTCCGGTACGACGCGGCCGAAGCGAACACGCCGTAGCAGTTGACGAGTTTCTGGCAGCGGCGCGGCACCAGTGCGGCCAGGCGTTCGAGGAAATCTGCGCGCCACGCGACGAATCGCGGAAGTAGCAGATCAGAGCGCGAGATCTCGAGCGTCGCGCACTTCGCGGAGACCGCATGCTGCTCGTCGCCCTTGTTCGCCTACAGTGACGGATCGCTCGAGCAAGCCGCGGCCCGCCGCTGGCTAGCTCAGCAGGAACGTTCTTGCCCAATTCCCGCCCCACTCTCGCCCACGCCGCACCGTCCCGCGAGATCGTGGGCAAGCGGCCGATCGGCCTCGATTCCAGCCCGCTGCATGGCGAACTGCTCGGCGTCGAACGACTCGAGGAACGTGCCCGCGTGTTGGCGGCCGGGTTCACGCTGTCGCGCAATCCGCGCCGCGGCACGCTGCGGCTGTTGCGACGTCTCGCCAACGACCAGCGCGTGTTGCGTCAGGCGTACCACACGCTCGCCGGCGACGCCCGCCGCGGCGAGTCGATCACGCCGGCGACCGAATGGCTGCTCGACAACTTCTACCTCGTCGAGGGTGAGCTGCGCGAGATCCGCCAGAACCTGCCGAAGAGTTACTACCGCGAACTGCCCAAGCTGGCCACGCGCGAACTCGCCGGCACGGCGCGCGTCTACGCCATGGCGGTCGAGCTGCTGCGCTACAGCGACGCGCGGCTCGACGCGCATCGGTTGCGCCGCTTCATCTACGCCTTCCAGACGGTCGCACCGCTGAGCCTCGGCGAACTGTGGGCCTGGCCCAGCATGCTCAAGTTGGCGCTCGTCGAACACCTGCGCCGACTCGCGGAAGAACTGGTCGAGAGCCGGGCAGGGCGCCGCCAGGCCGACACGCACTTCGCCGCCTTCGAGAGTGGAGGTGGCCGGTTGCCGCCGCTGCCGGAGTCGTTCCACGTCTCCTTCGTGGACCAGCTGCTGCAGCGCATGCGCGAGTACGGTGCTGGCGCCGCGGACCTGCGCAAGCAGCTCGAAGAACGCCTGGTCGGTTCTGGCACGACGGTCGAAGAGGCCGTGCGCGCCGGGCATCAGCGGCAGGCGATGAGCCATCTGTCGATGGGCAACTCGATCACGAGTCTGCGGCTTTGCGGCGCGCTTGACTGGAACGAATACGTCGAGGGCGCGAGCCTGGTCGAAGCGATCCTGCAGCGCGATCCGCCGGGGGTCTACGGCCGCATGGTGTTCGCCAGCCGGGACCGCTACCGCCACGCGGTCGAAGAGCTGGCGGACCGGACCGGCGAAGCGCAGGTGCGCGTGGCCCTGCGCGCCGTCGAGAGCTCGCGACAGGCGGCTGAGGCTCTCGGTGCGGAAGCGCGTTCGGCACACGTCGGCCATCACCTGCTCGGGCCTGGACGCCGCGAACTCGAGCACGACGTGGCCCATCGGCCTCCCATGCGGCAACGCCTGGGTCGCCTGCTGCTCGCACGCGCCACGCTGCTGTACCTCGGCTCGATCGTGCTGCTCACGAGCCTCGGCGTGGCGGCTGCACTGCTCATCGCGAAGACTGGGCAGCCGTCAGTTTGGATGTCGCTGCTCGTGGCGGCACTGGCGCTGGTGCCCGCCAGCGACCTGGCCGTTTCGCTGCTGCACCGCATCGTGCATCGGTTCAAGAAGCCACTGCCGTTGCCGCGCCTCGACCTTCGCTCAGGCGTGCCGGTGACCGCGCGCACGATGGTCATCGTACCCACGTTGCTGACGTCGGCCGAAGGCGCGCGGAGACTGGTAGAACACCTCGAAGTGCACGCGCTGGGCAACATGGACCCGCACGTTCACTTCGCCCTGCTCACGGACTTCCCCGACGCCGCGCAAGAGAGCTTGCCCGGCGAAGATGTGGTCTTGGCCGTTGCGATCGCCGAAATCGATGCGCTCAATGCGCGCTACGCACCGGGCACCGCCGACCGGTTCTTCCTGTTTCACCGCACCCGCCGCTGGAACGGCAGCGAAGGGGTTTGGATGGGCTGGGAGCGCAAGCGCGGCAAGATCGAGGAGTTCAACCGGCTTCTGCGCGCCGCCGGCGACACGAGCTTCGCGGTGCAGGTGGGTGATGTGTCGATCCTGCCCCGCATCCGCTACTGCATCACGCTCGACAGCGATACGCGCCTGCCGCGCGATGCCGCGCGCGAGCTGATCGGAGTGATCGAGCATCCGTTGAACCGGCCGCGTTTCGATGCGGAGCAGCGGCGGGTCGTCGAGGGCTACGGCATCTTGCAGCCGCGCATCAGCGTGACGATGGCGAGCGCTGCCGGCTCGCTGTTCGCCCGCGCCTACTCCGGGCACACGGGCGTCGACCCCTACAGCACGGCGGTGTCCGACACCTACCAGGACCTGTTCGCCGAAGGCAGCTTCAGCGGCAAAGGGCTCTACGACGTCGACAGCTTCACGGCGGCCCTCGAGGGACGGGTCGGCGAGAACGCGATGCTCTCGCACGACCTGTTCGAAGGTCTGTTCGCGCGCTGTGCTTTGGTCTCGGACGTCGAGTTCGTCGACGACTTTCCCGCCAGCGTGCTGGCCCACGCGCGTCGACAGCACCGTTGGGTGCGTGGCGACTGGCAGATTCTCGAGGCGATGCTGCCACTGGTGTCGACGCCGCGCGGAGTCGAACGCAATCAGCTGCCTCTGATCAGCCGCTGGAAGATCCTCGACAACCTGCGCCGCAGCGTTGTGGCACCTGCGTTGCTCGCCTTGCTGGTGCTCGCCTGGATCTGCCTGCCGGGCTCCGTGATCGGTTGGACGATGGCCGTGTTGGCGGTGCTCGGCTTCCCGCTGTTGTCCCCGCTCGTGCGCCTGGCCGGCGGCCCGCGGCCGCAGCAACCGCTGCGCGTCTTCTTGCACGACGTCTGGGCCGAGCTGAGGACCGCCGGCGCCCACGTGTTGCTGCAGACCACGCTGCTCGCCTACCACGCCTTCGAGATGGTGCACGCCATCGTGCTGACCCTCGTGCGCATGGTGATCACGCAGCGACGGTTGCTCGAGTGGGAGACGGCCGCGGTGACCGCGGCGCGCTCGACTGGGATGCTCGCGCGTCGCGGCCCTGGCGTGTTCTTGATCGAGATGTGGGCGGGTCCGACTGTGGCAGTGGTGACGCTGACCGCCTTGCTGCTGGTGCACGCCGGCAATTTGTCGCCCGTGCTGCCGGTCGCTCTGCCGTTCCTCGCCGCGTGGCTCGTGTCGCCGATAGTCGCCTGGTGGCTGAGCCGGCCGGTCGTGCCGCAGCGCCTCGTAGTCACCGCCGACGACACGCAGCAGCTGCGCTGCATCGCCCGGCGCACGTGGCACTACTTCGAGCAGTTCGTCACCGCGGAAGAACACTGGCTGCCGCCCGACAACGTGCAGGCAGCGCCAGATCTGCGCATCGCGCACCGCACGTCGCCGACCAACATCGGCATGGGTCTGCTTTCGACGCTGGCGGCGCACGACTGCGGCTTCGTCACTACGGGGCAACTCGCCGAACGCATTGACGACACGCTGGGCACCGTCGAGGCACTGGAACGGCACGACGGACACCTGCTGAACTGGTACGACACACACGACCTCGCGCCGCTCGCACCTCGATACGTCTCGACCGTCGACAGCGGCAACCTGGCGGGCTCCTTGATGACGCTGTCGGCGGGGCTGCGGGAACTCGCCGCCGGTGACGACGACGAGACGCGTTGTTGCTTTGGAACCATCGACACGGCGCACGTGCTGATCGAGGCTGCCGAACGGCTCGATCGTGGGGCAGACGCGACCCCGCCGCTGCGCGCGCGCTGTGACTCCGTTCGACGCGAGTCGACGGAGCTGTGCCACACGCTGGCGCACGAGGCT